>NZ_JARANW010000019.1:0-68823 GCF_029889825.1 Halomonas sp. 11-S5 | reverse complement strand
CGGATGACACCGCTTGCCTACCAGGGGAGGGAGCATAAAAAGGAGCAGGGCCGCGACACCGATTTCTCATCCAGATTGTCGCTGGCTTCTCATACAGATTGACGCGCTACAATCTCGCGAATGGCGCTGATATCCAGCACCAGGATGGCGCCGGGCTGCTGCTCCATGACCAGCACCGGGAGTGGCTTGCTGCCTGGGGTGCTCACCTGAAGCGATGCCCCGCCGGGTTCGATCAGGGCCTCTAGCAACGCCTCGATCTCGGTGGGGCTCTCCACGCGGGTATAGCCATCCTGTTGCTGCGACATCCTTCCCTCTTGCTCGCCGGTTGGTCCTACACCTTGTATCGGCCGTTCCTCTGCTGTCTTGAGGCTTGGCAAACCCGGCTCCTCAAGTCTGGGGTCAGACGGTCGATAGCTAGGGGTTGTGGACCTGCGCTTTGAGTATGCGACGAAGGAGCCTGCCCCTCACACCTGGGGGTGATGTGTTTCAGCCATGTCTCTATTCCGCAGAGACAGCGGTGCTCCGCTCGGCAGTGGTCTCGGGCCCTGTCCTTGAAAATGGAAATGAGGTATTGGTTTGTGGGCGGTGGTGAAGATTGCTTGATTCTTCTATTTTCCAAGAAAATTAAGGTCCGTGACCTTCCCGGGAGTTATTCATGTCCGATGATGGTGCTGGATCACCGCCACAACACCCTTCCGGGAATGGCGTGAAGGACGACTCGATTCTTGATCGCCACCCCGCCTTGCTGTCTCGACTCGTGCTGGAGCATGCCCCGATGGCCCTGGTGGCGCTCGATGTTCACGGCAAGGTGACATGGGCTAACCCCAGTTTCCTGGCGTTGCTCGGGTCGGTGAAGGAGAGGCTGATTGGCAAGCCGTTGACCGATATCATGCGTATGGTGTCGTGGCTTCCGGTTCCGTATGAGAGTGATGCTGAACTGGCCACGCAGCAGTGGCAGCGTATCTGGTTGGCCAGTGAGGGGATCGAGTCGTCCAGAATGGTACTGATGTCTGAGATGACCCCTGAGCCCGCTCCATCCGGGGTTGCCAGGATGCTGGCGTTCGTGGACCTCCGGGCAGGTCAGGCTGGAGAATTTCCACCGTTCTCGGATCCACATACGGGCCTTGCGAGCCAATGGGTTTTCGAGGACCGTCTACGTCACGCCATTGAACGCGCTGATCGGCACGACCAGCGCTTGGCTGTATTGCTGATTCGGCTGGACCGTGCCGACGATGTCCGGCAGGTCTATGGTGAGCCGGTGATGCAAGCGTTGCTGCCTCAGATCAGCCGTCGGCTGACGAGCACCCTGCGCAGTGAGGACAGCATTGCCTATCTCGGTGGCGATCGCTGGGGCGTGCTGATAGAGCATCCGGTGTCCCCGGAGAGCCTGCAGTCTGCTGCGCTGCGGTGCCTGGAGGCTATGGAGGCGCCCTTCACGTTGGGCCGTCCGCCGTTGCTGCTTACCCTGTCCATCGGCATCGCCATGTTTCCGGACAACGGCAGTTCACCGGAGCAGTTGATGGAGAGCGCCGGTCAGGCGCTGGTCAAGGCTCGCCCTGGAGGTCATGCGTTCTTCGACCAGGGCCTCAAGCGCCAGCTCTCGCAGCGCATGGCGCTTCGGCACTGCCTGCAGGAGGCGCTGCTGTGTCCCGACCGTCATTTCGATGTGGTCTACCAGCCTCAGGTTGATCTGGAGAACGGCTGTTGCGTCGGTGTCGAGGCACTCGTGCGCTGGCGACACCCTAAGCAGGGGGTCCTGCAGCCTGACGCCTTCTTGCCGATGGTGGCCGAAATGGCGCAGATGGTCAGGCTCGACCGTTGGGTCATCGAGCAGGTCATTGCTCAGCACCAGCGCTGGCAGTCAGAAGGGTCGCCCCTGGCGGGCCTTAGGATATCCATCAATCTTGATGCAAGCCTGCTGGAGCAGGCGGTCTTCGATGGCCGTCCACTTGATCGCTTCCTGCGTCAGTCGTCTGGTGAGCTGAATTGGTTGAGCCTGGAGGTCGATGGAAAGGTGCTCTCCGAGCAGGCGGAAGTCCATGGCCTGTTGCTGCGTCGTCTCTCCAGAATGGGGGTTCGTTTGGTGGTCGATAACCTGGGGGGTGCCCCCGTGGACTTGATACGCCTGGCGATGCTTCCGGTTTCCCATGGAAAGATCGGACGTGAGCTAGTGCATGGCCTGGCGGATAGCAGCTCGTTTGCCCGCCAGGCGCTGAGTGCGCTGTCGCAATGCCTGAAGGCATTGCAGCTGGAAAGCGTCATGGTGGGGGTGGAAACGGCCGAGCAGCTCACAGCAGCGCGGAACAAGGGGCTCGATCAGGTCCAGGGAAATCTGCTTGGCTTGCCGATGGCGGCTGGCGAGCTGGCAAAGTGGCTAGGACGTTATCCCGATCTGCAGGTGCTCTCGAAACCATGAGTCTTGAGTAGAAGAGCGTCGGAGGGTAGGCGCGTGCAGGGCTGGTTGCGTGCTGCCATGCGATCAAGCAGAGGTGTTCAGTCGTCTCTGGCCTGATGTCGTGCGGCCGTCGGGTGTGTACACGGGCTTCTCGGCGATGCGGTGAATGTAGTCCAGCATCTGCTGATTGTGCGACATGCGCAGGCTTACCAGGCGACCGTTGCGGTCATTCAGGCGGGCAGTGTGTGCCGCCATCTCAAGGGTGGCCTGCCACTGGGTGAGGCAGCCCGCATCTTCGGCCGCCAGACGCGCACCGTCGCCGCCAGTGGTATAGCCAAGCCTCTGCTGGATCCGGGCACGAGTCGACTCGGTTTCCTCGAGGCTGGCTAGCAGGCGTGACTTTTCCTGCGCGATCTTCTCGAGTTGTGGGCCATCGATGGTTCCGCTGAGCAGCTGCTCCTGTTCGTTTTCGAGCAGGCGGGTCAGTGCCCCCAGTCGAGACCGCTGTTCCTCGAGCAGGCGGCGAAGGCTCATTCGTTGGCGTCCTTGCTGTTCAGCAGATCCTGGACGCTCGCAATCAGGCCATCGGCAATGCGGTCGGCCCGCATGTCCAGTCGGCCCTCGCGGATGGCGTCTCGAAGCTCTTCAACACGCACCGTGTCGATGTCCTGACTGCTGTCCGTGGCGGCCTGGCTCAGGTGGGTCGTGGCTGACGGGCCGTCATCCTGCTGGTGGGCGCGATCTGACCCCTGAGTCTTGCGGGTGTCGTCACGCGGCTCCGCCTGGCCAGGACGCTGCAGGGGATGGTGGTTGTCGATTTTCACGGTGATGGCCTCGTGACCGATGTGGTAATGAAGGGTATCGGCCGTCGATTCGATAACTTTAACGCGGTGTGACGCTCAGATGCGAGTGTGCTGCTGGTGAGCTTAAAAGTCCACGGTCATGCGCCCCTCGCCAACGACCCTTGCCTCGAGGATCTCGCGATCAGGGAGTCGCACGCGGACACGCTCCCCCTTGCCCCCCGGCTCCAGCGCCTCAGCCTCTCTTGCGATCCGGAATCCCGCTCCTTGGGCCTCGATCACCACACGCTGCCCTCGCTTGACCAGCTGGCGGGGACGCAGATGGTGACGCTGCAGCGTCATGCCCGCGGCGAGCGGGCGGGTAGCTTGCTGGCCGATCGCCTGGCCCGGATCGAGGATGGTCTGCTGGGGCAGTTGCCCCAGGCTCCCTTGCCGTTCGGTCAGATGTTCGGGTCGGATGACCTCCCCGGCGCCGATATCACGAGCAAGCTCGACATAGTTGCCGGTGACATGGATCTCGGCCTGAAGATAGCGCACCTGTCGCCCCTGGTCGCCACAGCGCACGCCTACCGAGACGCGTCCGACCGGTCGTGAGGAGGCATTGGGTAGAAAGGGGGTGGGGTGCTCGCAGGTTGGCAGGCTGGCGCGTGGCGGATGAACCTCGATCACGACCTCGTCGCCTGAGGCCCTGGCTTGCTCGTAGAGGAAGGCGTGAATCTTCGCCAGCAGGGCATCTTCTCCGGCCTGGCTCGGTCCTGCCAGCAGCAACAAGGTCATCGCCAGCAGGTGGGCCATATGCCGGGCGGAGCGTGACGATAGACAATGTCGGAGCATGTCGAGGCCAGGTTGGGTGACTGATGCCACGATTCTAGCGACTGTCATCTTCGATGAAACTCGTGAATTGGCAACCCGAATGACGACTGTTCGGGCCTTTGTCATGACACGAGCTTGGCTATTCTCCATAGTCGACTCATACCTTTTCTGGGGAGTGCCGGGATGATCGATCGGCTCGAAGCCTCTTTGAACTTCCATCAGCAGGCCCTTGGGCTGCGTCAGGAGCGCCAGAAGGTGCTGGCCAGCAATATCGCCAATGCTGATACGCCGGGCTACAAGGCCCGGGACATGGACTTTGCCAGCGAGTTGAAGAAAGCCGTCAAGCAGGGCGGTGATGGCAGCGGACTGGCCCTGTCGAGGACCTCCGCGCGTCACATCGAGGGCCAGGGGCTTCCAGGTTCCTCGCGCGGACTGCTGTATCGGGTGCCCGACCAGCCAAGTCTCGATGGCAATACCGTGGACATGAATCGTGAACGGACTCAGTTCGCTGACAACTCGGTCCGTTACCAGTCGGCGCTGACGATTCTCAACAGCCGCATCCAGGGCCTCAAGAAGGCCATGCAGCCCGAATAATCCAGGAGTGACCGCATGTCGATGTTCTCCATCTTCGATATCTCCGGCTCGGCCATGAGCGCCCAGTCACAGCGCATGAATGTCACCGCCAGCAATCTGGCGAACGCGGACAGCGTGTCGGGCCCTGACGGAGAGGCCTATCGCGCCAAGCAGGTCATGTTCGAAACCCGCGCACAGTCGCGCGACGGCATCGGAGGGGTCGGTGTCCGCGAAGTGGTCGAGGATCCCTCACCCATGCGCATGGAGTATCGGCCGGGCCACCCCCTGGCGGATGAGGAAGGCTACGTGACCATGCCCAATGTCGATCCGGTGGGCGAGATGGTCAACATGATCTCGGCCTCGCGCTCCTACCAGGCCAACGTCGAGGTCATGAATACCAACAAGCAGCTGATGCTCAAGACACTGACATTGGGCGAGGGGTAAGCACATGGCGACCACCATCGACAGCAGCGTGCTCAACAGCCTGAATACCGGCGGACCATCAGCAAACCAGGCCAAGAACCAGTCCGCCGACTTGCGCAACAATTTCATGACCCTCCTGGTGACTCAGTTGAAGAACCAGGATCCCCTCAACCCGATGGACAACAACGAGACCACCTCGCAGCTGGCCCAGATCAATACCGTCAGCGGCATCGAGGAGCTCAACCAGTCCCTGAAGGACATCGATGGCCAGATCAATGCCGGCCAGGCGCTGCAGGCCAGTGGCCTGATCGGTCAGGGCGTGCTGGTGCCGGGCAACCGGGTTCTGCTCAACCACGGCGAGACCGGTGAAGTGAACACCACCCCCTTCGGCATCGAGCTCGATGCCCCCGCCGACAACGTGAAGGTCACCATTACCAATGGTGCCGGAGAAGTGGTCAACCGCTATGACATCGGGGCGGTGTCTGCCGGCGTTGAGTCCTTCCGCTGGGATGGGTTGACCAGTGAGGGGCAGAAGGCCGCGGACGGCTCCTATCAGGTCAGCATCGAGGCGACTCGAGGGGACAAGCCGCTTGCCGCCGAGACCCTCAACTACGCCATGGTCAATGGCATCACGCCGGCCGATGAGAATGGCACCTTCTCGCTGGACCTGGGGGCCATCTACGGTCAGGTCGGTATTGCCGACGTCAAGCAGATTCTCTAGTAGCCTCGTTCCAGACAACAGAAGAATGATCCGCAGGGGAAAAGACATGGGATTTTCACAAGCACTGAGTGGGTTGAACGCCGCCGCCTCCAGCCTGGACGTCCAGGGCAACAACATCGCCAACTCCCAGACCGTGGGCTTCAAGAGCAGCAACGCCCAGTTTTCCGATGTCTTTGCCAACTCCAAGGTCGGCCTGGGGACGCGGGTTTCCACCGTGTTACAGGACTTCAGTGAGGGCAATCTGGAAGCGACCAGTCGCAACCTGGATCTTGGCATCAGCGGTCAGGGCTTCTTCCGTTTCCAGCAGGCAGGGCAGGTGGTCTACTCCCGCAACGGCCAGTTGACCATGACCCCGGATGGCTACCTGCAGAACTCACAGGGCGCGCGCCTCATGGGCTTCGGGGCCAATGCAGCAGGGGACGTGCAGCGCGGTGGCCAGCCCGAGATACTACGCGTGGCGGCCGACGAGATGCCGGCCAGTGCCACCACCCAGGTGGCCACCACCTTCAACCTGGATTCGCGCGTCACCGACCAGGATCTACGGCAGACAACGCTGCGCACCGACAGTGCCACCCCGCCGGCCACTGAGAACATCGAGTATCATTTCTCGAACAACTTTACGGCCTATGACTCCCTGGGCAATCCACGCAATATCAGCGTCTACTACGAAAAAACAGGCGCAAATAACTGGACAGCCCGTATGGCGATGGACGGTCAGGCGCTGATGGACAATGCCGCCCCACCTGCTGTCGAAGAGTATGACCTTCTGTTCGATGTAAACGGCCAATTGCGTGCCGGCGTAGGTGACGTCGACGCAGATGGCAATATCGCGGGTGGCATTCCCTTCTCCTCAGCTGACTTCATGGCAAATGAGCCAGCTGATCTGAATTTTGCCATGAACATTGCCGGTTCCACCCAGTTCGGCAATACCTCGACCACCAGCTCCCTGACCCAGAATGGCTACACGTCCGGCGCCCTGATCGGCATCGCCATCGAGGACGATGGCACCGTCACCCGCAACTACGCCAACGAGCAGTCGCTGGCGGCGGGGCAGGTCGCCATGGCCAACTTCCGCAACCCGGAGGGCCTGAAGCCCGAGGGTGACAACGCCTGGTCCGCCACCCAGGCCTCCGGGCAGGAGCTGGTTGGCCCTCCCGGCACGGGGCTGCTGGGCACGATCGAGTCCGGCGCGATCGAGACCTCCAACGTCGACATGGCGAGCGAGCTGGTCAGCATGATCGTGACCCAGCGCGCCTACCAGGCGAACTCCCAGACCATCAAGACCCAGGACGAGGTCCTGCAGACCGCCATCAACCTGCGCTGATCGCGTCGACGGAGTTTGACCCATGGATCGCATTCTCTATACCGCCATGAGCGGCGCCAGACAGAGCATGGAGCAGCAGTCGGTGGTGAGTCACAACCTCGCCAACGTCGATACCGCCGGCTTTCGTGCGCAGCTTCACGCCATGCGCGCCGTGCCGGTGCAGGGCGACGGCGTGCTGCCCACCCGCGTCTCGGTGGCGGCCTCTACACCGGGCGTAGATCTCTCGGCCGGCAGCATCAACCAGACCGGGCGTGCCCTGGACGTGGCCATCGACGGGCAGGGGTGGCTCGCCGTGCAGGCACCGGACGGCGGGGAAGCCTATACCCGCCGCGGTGACCTTCAGGTGGACGGCAATGGCCTGCTGACCAGTGTCGGCCGCCCGGTGATGGGTGACGGCGGTCCCATCCAGCTGCCGCTGGGCGCGCAGGTCTCCATCGGGGCGGATGGCACCATCAGTACCATCGGCGCCGGGGAGGATCCCGATGCCTTGGTGCCGGTCGGGCGTCTCAAGCTGGTCAACCCGCCCGAGGGGGAGCTTGCACGCGGCGATGACGGGCTGTTCCGCCCCGTCGGCGGGGCGCAAGACGCGCCAGCGGCGCTGCCGGCCGATGAGAACGTGCGTCTCGCCAGCGGGGCGCTGGAGAGCAGCAACGTCAGCGCCGTGGACGCCATGGTGTCGATGATCGACGTGGCGCGCCGCTACGAGATGCAAACCAAGGTGATCAGCACGGCCGACGAGAACGCGCAGCGTGCCAACAGCCTGCTGTCGCTGCAGGGTTAAGCACCAGAGTCGTCACCTACTATCGAGAGGAACCCGGAATGATCAAGTCACTCTGGACCGCCAAGACAGGCCTGGAATCGCAGCAGGTCAAGCTGGATGTCATTTCCAACAACCTGGCCAACGTCAGCACCAACGGCTTCAAGCAGTCTCGCGCCGTGTTCGAGGACCTGCTGTACCAGAACATGCGACAGCCCGGTGCCCAGAACAACATTCAGGACCGCCTGCCCTCGGGGATGCAGGTGGGTACGGGTGTGCGCCCCGTGGCCACCGAGCGGCTGCATACCCAGGGTGGGCTGGAGGCGACCGGCAATTCGCGGGATATGGCCATCAATGGCAACGGTTTCTTTCAGGTGCTGATGCCGGATGGCTCCACCGCCTATACGCGGGACGGCAGCTTCCAGCTCAATGAAAATGGCCAGATGGTCACGGCCAACGGCTATCCGCTCGAGCCGGCGATCATCGTGCCCGACAACGCCCTCTCGGTGTCCATTGGCGAGGATGGCGTCGTGACCGTCACCGAGCCGGGTAGCAGCCAGGACAACCAGGTGGGCCAGATCACCCTGTCCACGTTCGTCAACCCGACCGGGCTCGAGAGTATGGGAGGCAACCTCTATGCCGAGACGACCTCCTCCGGGCCGCGCAACGAGTCCATGCCCGGGATGAACGGTGCGGGTCGCCTCTTCCAGGGCTATGTGGAGACCTCCAACGTCAACGTGGTGGAGGAGATGGTCAGCATGATCCAGACCCAGCGGGCTTACGAGATCAACAGCAAGGCGGTGCAAACCAGCGACGAAATGCTGGCGCGCCTGACCCAGCTGTAACCAGGAGTGGCGCGGCATGCTGGGGCAGAGAATGGTGGGGCGGAAAACTGACGGGCGGTGGCGCTGCAAAGGCGAGATTGGCGTGCGGTTACTGATGGTGGCCGTGGTCCTGATGGTGCTGGGAGGTTGTGCGCAGATCCCGCGTGCCTCGGTAGTCGGTGAGCAGGAGCGTATCGAGATTGCCGACCGTCCGGCACCCCGTGCCAATGGCTCTATCTATCAGGCTGAGCGAGGCTATCATCCCCTCTTCGAAGATCGCCGCCCGCGGATGGTGGGGGATATTCTAACCATTGTCCTGGACGAAGAGGTCAGTGCCAGCAAGAACAGCCAGTCCAACGCTGATCGAAGTGGTTCATCCAGTCTCGACCTGGCACAGCTGCCAGACGCCCTGGAGACGTTGGCCGAATATGGCTTCGATGTCAGTGGTGACAGCGACTTCAGCGGTGGCGGCGGGTCCGAGGCCAATAACTCCTTCACCGGCACCATCACCGTGTCGGTACTCGAGGTCATGAACAACGGCAACCTGCGGGTACGAGGCGAGAAGCAGATCGCCATCAATCAGGGAACCGAATTCATCCGTTTCTCGGGTGTGGTCAACCCACGCACCATCACGGCCCAGAACACCGTGCTCTCCACCTCGGTCGCCGATGCGCGTATCGAGTACGTCGGCGACGGCTATATCAACGAGGCGCAGCACATGGGCTGGCTGCAGCGCTTCTTCCTCAACGTCTCGCCCTTCTAGGTGGTGGCATGATGCGTGTTGAAAGTTTAGCGAGAAATCCTTTCGCGCGGCTCCTGCTGTTGGCCATGGTCGCGCTGATTGCCCTGCCGGCCCACGCCGAACGAATCCGCGAACTGGCGTCATTCAGTGGCGTGCGCGACAACGTGCTGGTGGGCTACGGGCTGGTGGTCGGCTTGGACAACTCGGGTGATCAGACGACACAGGCGCCGTTCACCGGCCAGAGCCTGTCCAACATGCTCTCGCAGCTGGGCATCACCGTGCCCCCGGGGACCAATATGCAGCTGCGCAACGTGGCAGCCGTGATGGTCACTGCTGACCTGCCCCCATTCTCGCGTCCCGGTCAGCGTCTCGACGTGACCGTCTCCTCCGTGGGCAATGCCCGCAGCCTGCGCGGCGGCACGCTGTTGATGACGCCGCTCAAGGGGGCCGATGGCAATACCTACGCCATCGCCCAGGGGAATCTGTTGATTGGCGGGGCCGGGGGCCAAGCCGGTGGCAGCAGCATCCAGATCAACCAACAGGCCAGCGGTCGTATTGCCGGTGGGGCCATGGTCGAACGCGAAGTGCCCCTCGATCTGGGTGCCAATGGTGGAGTGCTCGAACTTGCGCTCAATGAAACGGATTTCGGAACAGCCCAACGTGTGGTGAGCGCGATCAATGCCGAGTTCGCTCGCCCGGTAGCGGCGGCCCGCAATGGTCGGGTCATCGCCCTTGACGGCCCGCAGAATGCCAACTCGCGCGTCAACTTCATGGCGCGTGTCGAGAACGTTCAGGTCACGCCCACCGAGGCTCCCGCCCGGGTGGTGCTCAACTCGCGCACCGGCTCCATCGTGCTCAATGGCAACGTGAGGTTGCGCCAGGCGGCCGTGGCCCACGGCAACCTCTCGATTGTCATCGATACCGATGTGGGCGTCAGCCAGCCGAATCCCTTCGGGGGTGGCGAGACCGTGGTGGTTCAGGACACCGAGATCAGCGTCGAGCAGCAGCCCGGCACTCTCAAGGTCGTGGAGGGCGCGGACCTGCTGGAAGTGGTGGATGCGTTGAACTCCTTGGGGGCAACGCCCGCCGACCTGATGTCGATTCTCGAGGCGCTCAAGGCCGCTGGGTCGCTGCGTGCCGAGCTGGAGATCATCTGACATGAGCCTGGGAAGCAACATCGACGGCCAGTTCGCGCTGGATATGCAGGGCCTGCAACGGCTCAAGCATACGGCCCGGCAGGATCCTGCCGATGGGGCCGGGGAGGCCGCCAAGCAGTTCGAGGCACTGTTCATCCAGATGATGATGAAGAGCATGCGTGATGCCATACCGACCTCGGGTCTCATCGACAGCAAGCAGACCGACTTCTACCAGTCGCTGCTTGACCAACAGTGGTCACAGACCCTGGCAAGTCGCGGTATCGGCCTGGCCGACAAGCTGGTCGCGGAGTTGGAAGGGCGCGGGTTTGTTCCTCCTGAAGCAGACAGCAGGGCCGCTGATATCGAGTCACTGGTGGCCGGTATACCCCGGGGCACCCCCAGGGTGCTGACGGATGCCATCCAGCCCGAGGCAGCGGATGACAAGGTGACGATGCCGGAGCAGTTCCTCGACGAACTGATGGCGATCCCCGTCGGGGCATCGAAGGGCGGTGAGGCTGGGTATTCACCGCAGGTGACACGTGACGAGTTGCCTGTTCACGTGCGGAACTTCCTCGAGCACCTGGAAGCGCCGGCCCAGGCAGCCAGCCGAGCCACCGGCGTGCCGGCCGAGCTGATCCTGGCCCAGGCGGCCCTGGAGACCGGCTGGGGGCGGCATGAGATTCCCACCCGTGACGGGGGCAACAGCCACAACCTGTTCGGCATCAAGGCCGGTAGCCGCTGGCAGGGCGAGACCACCGAGATCACCACGCATGAGGTGATCGGCGGCCAGCGGCAGCGCGGTCGTGACGACTTTCGAGTCTATGACTCCTTCGAAGAAGCCTTTACCGACTACGCAAGGCTGATCGGCGATAACCCCCGTTATGCCTCGGTGACCCATGCGGCTAGCGCCGAGCAGGCGGCCCGCGCACTGCAGCAGGGCGGTTATGCGACCGATCCGGCCTATGCCGACAAGTTGATTGCCGTGATGGACACCATGGGGCCGCTGGTCGGTAGCACGACCCTGGCGAGCAGCAGTGCCCTATCCGGATTCACCGCTGTGTTCTGAACCAGCTCTCAAGATTGTCGCCGCAGAGCCGATAACGTTCTTGTCGGCTTAAGGAAAACACGCCAATGAGCATCTTCTCGACTGGACTGAGTGGTCTCAACGCGGCACAGAACGCCCTGAGCACCACCAGCAATAACATCAGCAACGTCTATACGCCGGGCTATAACCGCGAGGTGACCCTCCTCGGCGAAAGTCGTACCGACGGCGGCGTCCAGGTCAATGACATCCAGCGCCAGTTCAACCAGTACGTGGCCTCGCAGCTCAATGCCGCGACCAGCAAGTCCAGTGCCCTGGAGGCCTATGGCAACCAGGTGGACCAGATCGATAGCCTGCTGGCGGATCGTGACGCCGGCCTGGCCCCCTTGATGCAGAACTTCTTTTCTTCCCTGGAGGATCTGGCCAGTGCCCCCTCGGATCCGGCGGCTCGACAAGGGGTTCTCGGCACGGTCGATACCCTGAGTGCCCAGTTTCGCTCTTTCGATGGCTACCTGCAGGCCATGCAGGAAGGTATCAATGGCCAGATTGCCGACGAGGTCACCCAGATCAACAACACCACCGAGCAGCTGGCCGGCATCAACCGGGAGATCGCCCTGGCCCGGGCGCGGACCGGCGAGGCCCCCAATGGCCTGCTCAACCAGCGCGATCGACTGGTCAACGAGCTGAGCGAGCGTATGGATGTTCGTCTCAACATCCAGGATGGCAAGACCTACAACATCAGCCTGCCCAGCGGCCAGCCGCTGGTAGCCGGCACCAATCACTACACCCTGGAGGCGATGGCCTCACCCGCTGACCCCCAGCGCACCGTGCTGGGCTATAAGGACTCCGGCGGTAATTTGGTGGCACTGACTGAGGATACCGTGACGGGCGGCACCCTCGGTGGACTGATGGACTTCCGCGCCGAGACCCTGGACAAGTCCCAGAACCAGATCGGCCAACTGGCCGTTTCGCTGGCGGCCGGCGTCAATGCCCAGCATCGGCTGGGTACTGACCTGGACGGCGATCCGGGTGGGGCGCTCTTCACATTTGGCGAGCCTCAGGTCTACTCCAACGCTCGTAATAGCGGCAATGCCACAGCGACCGCCAACTTCGATGACGCCAATCTCAATAACCTGAGGGCAACGGATTACACCGTGCGTGTCACGGATAGTGCCAGTACCCCTCCCACCTTCGAGGTGACACGCAAGGACAGCGGTGAAACGGTTGCGACCAGTTTCGACGTTTCCAGTCAAACGTTGAGCGTTGGTGGCCTACAGGTGGCATTCCAGGATCTGAATACTTCCCTGCAGGGCGACCGCTTCGAGGTGCAACCCGTAAGGCGTGGTGCAGCCAATATGGAAAGCGCCATCCGCGATCTGGACAAGATCGCCGCCGCGAGTAGCTCAGGCGGTACCGGAAACAACGAGAACGCCCTGCGTATGCAAGAGTTGCAGGAACAGTCACTGGTGGGTGGCAGCGCCTCATTCAGTGGCGCCTACGGCGCCATGGTCAGTGACGTGGGCAACCGCACCAATATCGTCCAGGTCAATCTCGATGCTCAGCAGGGCCTGACCGACCAGCTCAAGGCCGTGCAGCAGTCCGAGTCCGGTGTGAACCTGGACGAGGAGGCCGCCAACCTGATTCGCTACCAGCAGTTCTACCAGGCGAATGCCAGGGTCATCGAGACGGGCCGGACCGTCATCGACACCATCCTTGGCCTGCGCAACTGATTCCAGGAGAGCCCCTAGATGCGTATCAGCAGCGTCACCATGTTCGAGCAGAGCGTCTCGTCCATGAATCGTCAGCAGGGCGAGTTTCTCAAGGTCAGCCAGCAGATCGCCAGCGGCCGCCGGGTAGTCAATCCTTCTGACGACCCCCAGGCGGCCTCTCGCGCCGTAGGCGTCGACCAGGCCCGGGCGGTCACCCAGCAGTATGCCGACTCACGGGTCAGCGCGCGTAACTCTCTTGCTCAAGGCGAGAGTGTGCTCAACAGCGTGAGTGATGCCATCACCAGTGCCAAGACCCTCCTGGTTCAGGCCGCAAGCGATACCTTGAGCGACGTGGATCGCCAGTCGGTAGCCGCCGAGCTGCGCGGCATCTACGAGACGGTGCTCGGCCAGGCTAACGCCACCGATGGCAACGGCCGCTATCTCTTCGGCGGCTATCAGGACAGTTCGGCCCCCTTCGTACGTGCCAATGATGTCATCGACTACGTCGGAGACAGCAACACCCGCGAGCAGCGCATCGACGCTTCACGGTTGATGAAGGTCAGCGACAATGGCAAGACCATCTTTCAAAGCGTGCCCAGCGGTGCCGGCTATGTGGCCGAGGCGGACCCTGGCAATGCCGGCAGCGTCACCTTCTCCGGCCCACAGGTGATCGACAACGAGGACGCCGACTACGGGGAGGCGTTTCGTGTCATCTTTACCAGCGATACGGACTATGACATCGAAAAGAAAAACTCGACTGGCGGCTGGGACGCGCTGACTAGCGGCAACCCATACAACGGAGAGTCCGGCATCGTGGAAATCGGCGGTCTGCGTCTCGAGCTCAAGGGCGAGGCCGTTACTGGCGATAGGGTCGAATTCGCCCCGGCTGACGAGATGAACACCGATCTCTTCAGGTCCTTCGAGAAGGCCCTGGGGGTGCTGGAGAGTCCCGCCGAGACGGAGGGGGAAAAGGCCGCGCTGCGCAACACCCTCAATACGGCGATGCGCGAGTTCGATAACAGTCTGGATAACGTCCTGACCACTCGAGCTTCCGTCGGGGCGCGCCTCAACGAGCTGGACGTGGTCGACAGCGTGGGTGGTAACCGCATGCTCAATTACGAGCAGACGCTCTCTAATCTGGTCGACCTCGACTACGCCCAGGCGATCTCCGATTACAGCCTGCGCCAAGTGGGCCTCCAGGCGTCCCAGAAGACCTTTGCCGACATGAAGGGCATGTCACTCTTCAACTATCTTTGATAACAGGTCTCTGACATTCGGTCCCTGATGACCATGGTGACGGGCCTAGCTCAGCCATGGTCTTTTACCGCTTCGGTGCCTTTCATGGCCGGGGCGGTTTTTTTAATTCGCTATCGGCAGCGGTGCCAAGATCTCCAGCAGGTTCTGCAGGAAGGCCAACCCCTGGCTGAACAGTCGCTCCAGGAAGCTTGCCAGGTCGGTCATCAGGACCATCAGCAGGGTCAGGCCGACGGTCAGCGATGTCGGGAAGCCGATATTGAAGACCGTCAGCTGGGGCGCTGAGCGGTTGAGGATACCCAGTGACAGGTTGATGATCAGTAGCGATGCCACCAGTGGCAAGGCAAGCAGCATGCCCGCCGTATAGATGGTGCCGCCGTAGCGGGCCAGCATGATGAAGGCGTCTGGATTGAAACGGCCGATTCCGATTGGCAACGTCTGGAAGCTGGTGACCAGAACTTCCAGCACCATCAGATGGCCATTGAAGGCCAGGAACATCAGCAGCGTGACCATGTAGAGGATGCGTGACAGCACCACCATGTTGGTACCGCTGGAGGGATCAAAGAAGGTGGCGAAGGCCAGGCCCATCTGCAGCCCGATGAAATCGCCTGAGGCCTGCACCACGGCCAGCATCACTCGTACCGTGAGCCCGATGGCGGCGCCGATCAGCAGTTGCTCGACCAGGATGCCGAATCCCGCCCAGGAGAAAAGCGGCACCTCCGGCATGGGCGGCAGTACCGGGGCGATCACCACCGCTACGGCGCCGGCCAGGGCCAGCTTGGCCTGGCGCGGTATGCTGGAATGGCCCCACAGCGGGGCGCTGAGCATCAACGCCGTGATCCGTGCGAAGGGCCACAGGAAAGCAACCAGCCAGATGTGGAGCTGGTCAAAGGTAACCTCGACCATCAGCGGGCGCTGCTCTTCACAAGCTCATTGGGAGTCACGAGATCATCGAGGGGATGTTGGTGAACAGCTCGATGGTGAAGTTCGTGATCAGCTTGAGCAGCCAGGGCCCGGCCAGCACCAGTACCGCGAACACGGCGAGGATCTTGGGGATGAACGAGAGGGTCATCTCGTTGATCTGGGTGGCCGCCTGGAACAGGCTGACCAGCAGGCCGGTGGCCAGGGCGGTCAGTAGCAGGGGGCCCGCCAGCAGCAGCGTGACACGCATGCCCTGGTAGGCAATGTTCATTACCTCTTCCGGTGTCATGTTGGCCTCCTCGGGCGTGCGTTCACAGGTAGAAGCTTTCCGCCAGCGACCCGATGATCAGCTGCCAGCCGTCCACCAGCACGAACAGCATCAGCTTGAAGGGCAGCGAGATGGTGATCGGAGGCACCATCATCATCCCCAATGACATCAGTACGCTGGCCACCACCAGGTCGATGATCAGGAAGGGGATGAAGATGGTGAACCCGATCTGGAACGCTGTCTTCAGTTCGCTGGTGACGAAGGAGGGCACCAGCACCCTCATCGGCACGTCTTCAGGCCCCTGAAGCTCTCCGATATCGGCGAGGCGGGCGAACATCGCCAGGTCGGGTTCGCGGGTCTGGGCCAGCATGAATTCCCGGAAGGGGCCCTGGGCCAGCTGCAGAAACTCATCGAAGTTGATGTCGTCATTGGAGAGCGGTGCCCAGGCCAGTTCGTGCACCTGACTCAGCACCGGCGCCATGATGAACAGGGTGAGGAAGAGGGCCAGCCCCAGTAGCACCTGGTTGGGTGGGGTAGCCTGCGTGCCCATGGCCGTTCTCAGTAAGCTCAACACGATGATGATGCGCGTGAAGCAGGTCATCATCAGCAGCACGGCAGGCAGGAAGGCCAGTGAGCTGAGCAGCAGGAGCGTCTGCAGCGATAGCGACCACTGTTGTCCCCCATCGTCCAGGGGGCGGCTGACGATACCGGGGATCTGCTGGGCCAGGGCCAGTTCGGGCAACGTCAACAGGACCGCCAGGGCCAGCGTATAAAGCACATGTTTGGCCGCGACTTGCCTCACGCCTTCCCCCGTCGTCCCAGGCCGGCATTGTGTCGGACGGCCTTGGCGAAGCGCGTCCCGAAGGCGTCTCCTGCATCAAATCCCGGTCCGCCAGAGGTGACGGATTCCCGATGCTCGTCCGGGGCCGGCATGTCATGCAGTTTGTTGACCTGGCCACCGCCGACACCGAGTACCAGCCAGGTGTTTTCCACCTCGACAATCACGACGCGTTCCTTGGTACCCACCGCCGTGCTGCCGACGACTCGAAGGTGGCGGCCATGGCGCTGGTGGGGGAGTCCCCAGCGGCGTAGCACGGCGGCGGCCACCAGGATAATGACCAGTATCAGTCCCAGCGCAGCAGCGGTCTTGCCAAGCGTGGCCATGCCGATCAAGGCCTCTCCACCGGTTACGGCCGCATCCAGGCCCGCCTGGGGCTCATCGGGTATTGCCGCGGTCATCGATTCAGCTTCTGGACCCGCTCGGAGGGGGTGATGATCTCGGTGATACGGATACCGTACTTGTCTTCGACAACCACGACCTCGCCCTGGGCGATCAGGTAGCCATTGATCAGGATATCCATGGGCTCGCCCGCCAGACCGTCCAGTTCAATCACCGACCCCTGGGCAAGTTCCAGCAGCTGCTTGATGGTCAGCTTGGTCCGGCCGAGCTCCACGGTGAGCTTGACCGGGATATCCATGATCATTTCCAGGTCGCGTCCCTGGGCCACCCCCTGGCCCGCCTCGAGAGGGCGGAAGACGCTGCTGCCCGCGGACTGAGCAGCGGGCGCAGCGGTGGGCTCTTCTGCCTCCTGCTCCTGACCGGCAGACTCGGTGGCCGCCTGCTCGGCCATCGCCTCGGCCCAGGGGTCGTCATCGTCAGCGGGGGCGTCGTCCTGCTGCTCCGACATGGCGGCGGCCCAGTCGTCTTCGCTGATATTCTGATCGGGGTTGTTGGGATCAGTCATGGTTGGATTCCTTGGATTGCGGCCTGGAGCCTTTGACGAAGGCATCGGCCGGCGCATGGTCGGCGGCATGGTCGAAGATGTGCAGCACGCGCAGGGCGCGCTGCTCATGCTGGCTGCCGTATTCGCACTCCATCACGGGCACGCCATCCACGCTAGCCGTCACCATCTCGGGAAGTTCCATGGGCAGCACATCGCCGGTCTTCAAGGCCATCACGTGGGCGATGCGACTCGCGATATCGGTAAAGTTGGCCACCAGTTCCACCTCGGAGTGGCGTATCTCGCCGGCAATGCGCTTCGTCCAGGTACCGTCCTGATCCTGGCTGCCATCACTGAGCGGGTTGGTCAGCAGGTCGCGCAGCGGTTCGATCATGGCGTAGGGCATGCAGATCTGGAAGCTGCTGGCAAGATTGCCCACCTCGAGATTGAAACTGGTGTTCACCACGATCTCGTTTGGCGAGTTGGTGATGTTGGCGAACTTGGATTGCATCTCCGAGCGCAGGAAGCTGATCTCGAGGGGGTAGACGGACTTCCAGGACTCGCTGTAGGCGTCGATGGCCAACTGCAGCAGGCGCTGGATAATGCGCTGTTCGGTGTTGGTGAATTCACGCCCCTCGGACTTGGTCACGAAGCGTCCGTCACCGCCAAAGAGGTTGTCCACCACCATGAAGACCAGGCTGGGGGGGAACACGATCAAGGCCGAGCCCCGCAGGGGCTTCATGGCGATCATGTTGATATTGGTCGGCACCGGCACATTGCGGGAGAACTCGCTGTAGCTCTGGTAGCGCACCGAGTCCACGGTGATATCGGCGCTGCGACGAATCAGGTTGAACAGCCCCATGCGAAAGTGACGCGCAAAGCGCTCATTGATGATGTCCAGGGCATGCAGGCGCTCGCGGATGATGCGATGCTGGGATGCCGGGTCATAGGGGCGCACGCGTGATGTCCCGTTGCTCTTGGCCTCGGGTTCGTCATCACCGCTCACCCCCTTGAGCAGGGCATCGATCTCTTCC
This sequence comes from Halomonas sp. 11-S5, assembly GCF_029889825.1. Lineage (NCBI taxonomy): Bacteria > Pseudomonadati > Pseudomonadota > Gammaproteobacteria > Oceanospirillales > Halomonadaceae > Halomonas > Halomonas sp. 11-S5. The sequence continues at coordinate 50,366 of NZ_JARANW010000019.1, read as the reverse complement.
TGGGACAGCAGATCATCTTGGGACATGGCGTCTTGGCTACCCTCTGCCTATTGCACGATGAACTCGGTGAAGAGCACGTCGTCGATGGCCACTTCCGGCTGGCTTTCCGACATGGGTGCCTCCAGGGCGGCAATCACCTGGGCTGCCAGGCGTTGCTTGCCACCTGGCGAGGTCAGGTCGCTGGCCTGCTTGCCGGAGAACAGCATCAGCAGGCGGCTGCGAACCTGGGGCATGTGCTGCTCGAGGATCTCCTGGCTGGTCTCGTCAGCCAGCTTCAGTGACAGGCCGGTATAGAGCAGACGAGGCCCGTATTCGTCATCGGCAAGGTTGACGGTGAAAGGCTTGATCGGCAGGAAAATCGGCGCCTTCTGTTCAGGCATCTCCTGGGTGTTGATCGCCGATTGCGCCTCGCTGCCCGGCTGGGTAAAGACCATATAGAGCGCTACCGCTGCCACGGATGACGACAGGATCAGCAGCACCATCATCGACCACAAAAGCTTGCGGGAGCCACCACGCGATTTCGCCATTCTCTTTCCTAGGTTGCAGTGTGTTGCCGATGCTGACCTCGCAGTATGCGTGTCGCATCGTGATCACGATGACCCGAACAGCCCCGCTGATTGCGCCTATCTTGTCCGTTTGGCGCCTAGCGTAGCTGGGGGTCAGGCATAGAGGTCCACGCTACCATCCAGATTCAGCTCACGCGTCACCTTGGCATCGATGGCGCCTGATGACCCTTCATCACTCCCTTCCACCCCGGCTGATGCCAGCATGTCGCCTGGCTGTCGAGGGGCGCCGTCGCCGTCGCCGTTACCGGTTCGCTGTTCGCCTACCGACGTCTCACCCAGGCTGATGCCCTGTTCGGCGAGGGCATCACGCAATTGCGGGATGGCCTGCTCCAGCGCCTGGCGGACCTGGGCATGGGCGGAGATGAACTGCGCCTGTGCGCCGTGGTCGCCCATCTTCAGGGACACTGACAGAGGCCCGAGCTCCGCTGGATGCAGCTGCAGCTCGACGCGTTGTTCACCGCCCTGCTGGCTCAGTCGCACCAGCTGCTGACCAAGCTGCTGGGGCCAGGCAGGGCTGGCGACCGGCGCCGGCAGGCTGGCCTGGGCCGGCATCGATGAGGCGCTGGTCATCGCCCCGCCCGTCGCACCGTTCATCGCATTTGCCGCGCCCTGGCCGGCCAGTTCGAGGGCGCCGGCGCCCCCCGACGCCTCGCCATGCTGGGCCAGCTGCGCGTCGCCGGCGGTCGCGACGCGCAGCGCCTCGTCGCTCGCCGCTGAAGCCTGGCCGGCGCCGGCCAGGGAGGGGACGAGTCGCTCTGCCGCGGCGGAGCCTGCCGCCGCGTTCGGCTGGGGCGCGCGGCGATCGGCGGCGATCGCCTCGAGCAGCGGATTGGTGCGCAGCGCCTGACTGGCCTCGCGAGACTCAGGGCCGGCGACACTCGCCGCGTTGGGCGCGTCGGTACTGCCGGTGGCCGGGAACCCGGCGGCGGCCAGGGGCAGCAGCGCGAGGGCGTCGTCCGCCTCGGGACGGCCGGCCTGTTCGATCAGCGCGAGGCGCTCCTGCAGCGCGTTCCAGACGCCGTTACCGGCCGCGTCGCTGCCGCCTGGCTGCGGGTCGCCCTGCTCGAGCGACTGGAGGGCCGACTCGACGTCTTCGGCCGAGAGGCGCGACCAGGCGGCCCTCCCGGCCTCGGCGCCAAGCAGCGGGGTCAGGCCGGCGCTCTCGCCCGTCTTCCCGTGCTCGACCTTGGTGTCCGTCGTGCCCGATACCTCGGCCAGCCGAGCCTTGAGCGCCTCGTCCCGCATGGCGGCGCCGGCGGGCGTATCGCCCTGGCCGTGCGTTGCGGCCGCTGGCGCCTGCGAGGACGACGCCTGTGGCGTCGGGGTGCCGGCCCCCTCGCCGCGGGCCTGGCTCGCCCCGGCCAGGTGGCGGGCGAACGCGTCCCCCGGTGCCTTGTCCCCCTCGGGCGAGGCGCGGTTTCCGGCGGCATTCACGGGGGCATTGACGAGCAACTGGATATCCATCGACAGTCTCCTTGCTGGCTCAGTACTCGCCCTGGGGCGAGCGCTGGCGAACCAGGCGGTTGTTGACCAGGTCGTCACTGACGTGCTGTTCCCGGCGTTGTTCATCGCGGCGGCTGGCGATATTCCGCCGTTCGGCCAGGGTGTCGTAGGACGACAGGCGTTGCTGCTGTTGCTGCCAGTGCTGGCGAGTCTTCTCGACCCGCTGTTGCTGGGCGGCCACTGCCTGCCGGGCACGCACCAGGGCGTCGTCCAGCGAGGCGAGGAATTGCTGGTAGTTGCGCATGGTGGCCGGGTCGATGCCATCGCGCATGGCCGCATTCAGCTTTTCGGCATACTCCTGCCGATAGCGATGCAGCGACTCCAGCTGCTGGCTGACCTGCTGGCTGGTGCGCTGTTCGCCGGCCAGGTTCTGCCCGGCCTGGTCCCGGTCATTCCGGGCGAGGTCGACGAGGGTGTCGAGCGGCGAGTGGCGGTGACTCATGACGTGCCTCCCACGACGCCCGCCAGGGCCTGGCGGGCGTTTTCCAGGCTGCTGTTCTCCTCGATGCGCTGCTGCAGGAAGCTCTCGAGGTGCGGATAGCGCCGCACGGCCTCATCCAGTTGCGGATCATGCCCCGGTTGGTAGGCACCGACACTGATCAGGTCGCGGTTGCGCTGGTAGCGCGAGAAGAGCCCCTTGAACTGCTGGGCCTGCTGCTGCTGTGGTGGGTCGATGATGGCGGTCATCGCCCGGCTGATGGAGGCCTCGATGTCGATGGCCGGGTAGTGGCCAGCTTCGGCCAGCGTTCGGGACAGCACGATATGGCCATCGAGGATGGCGCGTGCCGAATCGGCGATGGGGTCCTGCTGGTCGTCGCCCTCGGTGAGTACCGTATAGAAGGCGGTGATGGAGCCGCCGCCGCGCTGGGCATTGCCCGCGCGCTCGACCAGGTTCGGCAGCTTGGCAAAGACCGAGGGCGGATAGCCCTTGGTTGCCGGTGGCTCGCCGACGGCCAGGGCGATCTCGCGCTGGGCCATGGCGAAGCGGGTCAGGGAGTCCATGATCAACAGGACATTGCGTCCCTCGTCACGAAACCCTTCTGCCAGCCGGGTGGCATAGGACGCCCCTTGGAGGCGCTGCAGTGGGGAGGTGTCCGCCGGTGCGGCTACCACGACGGCACGGCGAAGGCCCTCTTCGCCCAGGATGTTATCGATGAAGTCCTGGACCTCGCGACCCCGTTCGCCGATCAGGCCCACCACAATCACGTCGGCGCGGGTGTAGCGAGCCATCATGCCAAGCAAGACCGACTTGCCGACACCGGAGCCGGCGAACAGCCCCATGCGCTGGCCACGGCCCACGCTCAGCAGGGCATTGATGGCACGGATGCCCACGTCGACCTGCTCTTCGATGGGCGCGCGCGCCAGGGGATTCAGCGGCGGTGTGGCTAGCGGGGCGCGGGGGGCATCATCGAGCGGACCCATGCTATCCAAGGGCGTCCCGTTACCGTCCACGACACGCCCCAGCAGGGCCTCGCCGAGCGGAAAGCGGCGGGCGCTATTGTGGGCTCCATCGGCAAGGGGGAAGACTCTGGCTCCCGGCATCAGGCCGGTGATCTCGGCCAGTGGCATCAGATACAGCCTGTCGCCGGAGAACCCCACGACCTCTGCCTCGGCGAAGCGGCCCGCTTCCTGACGACCGGCCGGAAGCTCGATACGACAGGCATTGCCCAGTGCCACCTGCAATCCCACCACCTCGATCACCAGCCCGGTGGCACGCACCACCCGACCGCTGGCGCGGCAGGGGGGTAAGGGCTCCACGCGGGCACGTACGCCACGCAAGGCGCACTGCCAATGAGCCTGGTGAGGGTTGGTGGACAGCGGCTCGGTCACTAGTGCTCGTCCCCTTGTGCCTGATGCGTGGTCGGGCTGCGATGTCTCACCTGGGTCTTCACGGCTTGCCAGCGACTCTCCCAGGTGGCGTCGAGTTCGCCATTGGCGCTGGTCACTCGGCAGCCGCCACGGCTGAGCTGGTCATCGGGCTGCAGCGTCCAGCCGGCAGCCGATAGCTCTTCGCCCAGATGCTTCTGTACCAGCTTGTGGTCCAGCGGATGCAGCCAGAGACGTTGCTGGCCGATGAGCGGGGGCTCGGTATGCAGCAGCGTGCGCACCAGTTCCAGCACCTGGCGAGGTCTCGCTTTCAGGGCCTCGCCGGCGAGCTGATGGCCGGTGGCCAGTGCCAGGTCGACCAGATCCTCGGCGATGGTGTCGTCAAGTTGCTCCAGGGCAGCACCGAAGGCGGTAGCCAGGGCCGCGATGGGTTCCAGCGCCTCGGCGAGGCGCGCCTCCAGCTCGTCCTTCGCCTGCTGGCGCCCTTCCTCGAGCCCACTGGCCAGTCCCTCGGCATGGCCCTGTTCGCGGCCCGCTTTCAGGCCCTCTTCATGGGCTTCTCGCCGGACCCTCTCGCGCAGCGCTTGCAGTTCCGCCTGGCGCTTGAAGGCCTTGCGTCGCTCGTCATCTGGCGTCGCTTGCGAATTGCCCTGGGACTCGGATGGAGCAGCGCGCCGTGGTCTCTGCAGCTCCCCCATCTGCCAACGGCGCCAGGGTGTCTGGTCCTCTGCCATGCCTGATTCACCACGCTCAGACATAGGTTTCGTCTCCGCCGCTCAGCACGATCTCGCCACCATCGGCAAGGCGACGCACCACCTGCAGGACGGCTTTCTGTTCGGCTTCGACCTGGGAGACACGGATCGGCCCCCGGGCCTCCATGTCCTCGCGCATCAGGTCCGCGGCGCGCTGGGACATGTTGCGCATGAACTTGTCCATGAGGGTTTCCGGTGCCCCCTTGAGCGCCACCACCAGGGAGTTGGTGTCGATCTCCTTGAGGATGAGCTGGATGCTGCGGTCGTCCAGGTCGATGAGGTTTTCGAACAGGAACATCTCGTCGATGATCTTCTGGGCCAGGTCTTCGCTGTGCGAGCGAACCGTCTCGATGGCAGCCTCTTCCTGGTTGGAGTTCATCAGGTTGAGGATCTCGGCGGCGGTACGTGCGCCCCCCATCTTGCTGCGCTTGAGGTTCTGGCCATCCAGCATGTTGGTGAGCACCTCGGTGAGCTCCTGCAGGGCCGCGGGTTGCACGCCGCTGAAGGTCGCGATGCGCAGCACCACATCGTTGCGCAGCTTCTCGTCGAACAACGCCATCACGTCCGCCGCCTGGTGTCGTTCCAGGTGGATCAGTACCGTGGCGATGATCTGCGGGTGCTCGTCGCGGATCAGCTCCGCCACCATCGAGGCTTCCATGAGATTCAGGGCATCGATGCCGGAGCCGGTGCCGCGGGTTTCCAGCACGTCCTCGATCAGGCTGGACGCGCGATCGCTGCCGAGCGCCTTGGTCAGCACCGAGCGGATATGCTCGCTGGAGTTCAGGTTGAGCGCGATGAACTCCTCGGTTTCGTCATGGAAGGCCTGTAGCACCTGGTGCATGTCATCGTGGGAGACCTGGTCCAGTCGGGCCATCTCCGTACTGATCTGCTGGATCTCGGTCGGGGAGAGGTACTTGAACACCTCGGCCGCACTATCCTCGTCGAGTGCCAGCAGCAGGATCGCGCTGCGCCGCGCGCCGCTTATCTCCTGGAACTTAGTCATGCTTGTTCATCCAGCCGCGAACGATCATGGCCACCATGCGCGGATCCTCTTCTGCCATCTCGCGAAGATCATTGAGGTTGTCCTCGTAGCCAGAGGCCTTGCGCTTGCGTCGCGGCTTGTTGTAGGTGGATTCATCTTCCTGCCCTTTGACGGAGGCGTGTTCCTCGTCATCCTCGCCGACCCTGGTCTGGAAGGTCGGTGCGGGCTGCGTGGCCGCCTGGGGAGCCTGGCTGGCGCGCTTGACCAGCGGACGCAGGATCAGCAGGTAGAGCAGCAGGACAGCCAGGCCCACCAGCAGATAACGGCCCAGGGTCATGGCCAGCTGCTGGACGTCGGGCTGCTGCCACCACTCGAGGGGCTCGATCTCCGGGGCCGCCCGAGTGAAGGGGCTGTTGACCACGGCAATTTCGTCCCCACGGGCCTGGGAAAAGCCCATGGCCCGGCGTATCAGCCGCTCGACCTGGTCGATCTCGGTCTCGCTGAGCGGTGTTGGCTGCATGACGCCCTGATCGTCAGGGGTTGGGCGGTAATTGACGACGATCGCTGCCGAGAGTCGCTCCACCTGGCCGCGACGGTACTGGACGTGCGAGATGCTGCGGTCGACCTCGTAGTTGATCACGTCATCACGATCGAGGTTGCGCGTCGCCGCCGGGGTGTCCCCGTTTGCCTGCCCACCCGCGGCATCCGCGGCATCTCCCTCGGCGGGCGGATTCTCCACCAGTGACGGCGCGGCGCCGGGAGGGGTGTTGCTCAGTGCCCCGGGGATCCCGTCGGCCAGGTCGTCACTGCCGTTGTAGCTGACGCTGCTCTGACGGCTGCGCACGGCGGCCTCGTTGGGCGGCTGGTTGGGGCCATAACGCTCCGAGGTTTCCTCGCGGCGGGAGAAGTCCACCTGAGCCGTTACCTGGGCCTTGACGTTTTGACTGCCCAGGATCGGCGTCAGGATGGACTCGATGCGCCGCTGGTAGGAGCGTTCCACCTCGGCGATATAGTCCAGCTGCGTGCCGTCCAGCCCCAGGCCGTTGGCATCAGGGGCCGTCAGCAACCGGCCATTCTGATCGACCACGGTGACGGCCTCGGCTGCCAGGTCAGGAACGCTGCTGGACACCATGTGCACGATAGCGTTGACCTGTCCCTCGCCGAGCGTGCGCCCGGCATGCAGCGTCAGCACCACCGAGGCCTTGGCCGGCTCACGGTCGCGCACGAAGACCGACTCCTTGGCCAGCGCCAGGTGAACCCGGGCCCTGTTGACCGGCCCCAGTGATTCCATGGACCGCGACAGCTCGCCCTCCAGGCCCCGCTGATAGTTGATCTGCTCGGCGAACTGGCTGATGCCGAAGGCCTGGTTCTCCATCAGCTCGAACCCGACGTTCCCGCCTTGTGGCAGTCCCTGTTCCGCCAGTTGCAGGCGCAGCGTGTGAACCTGGTCACCGGGGACAAGCAGCGCCTGGCCACCCTGGCTGAACTGGTAGGGGATGCCACGGGTGTCGAGCTCGTTGATGATGCTGCCCCCGTCCGCTTGGCTGAGGTTGCTGTAGAGCACGCGGTAGTCGGGGCTGCGGGCCCACATCAGCAGGGCGACAAGCAGGGCGATCGAGGCGGCACCGGCAATCAGCAGGACCAACAGCGGGTTGCCACGCAGCTGATCCTTGAGGCGCGCAAGGCCCGCCGAGCCCTGGTTGGCTTGGCTATCGGTGGCTGAAGCGCCACTGCTCATGTGGGCCTCCAGACGCGGCTGGCTCCATGAGCAAGATTCATTGAGGAAGAAGGCATCGAGTGCGGTCCGTCCATCGCGGTTGGCCGCCCCTGGAGTGGGCGGAACTCTGATGGAGGCCATTATCCGCGGCCGCTGTCACCCTAAAGGTCAGAAAAGCCCAGTTTTTATGGGGCATTTGACCGCATGGCCGAGACATTCCGTCAGGTAGTCTGATGTCTCTTTTCTCGTGACCCTATAGGCCAAGGTGGTTGTGATGAGTGCTCCCGCGATCGAGTCAGTTCTCTCCCAGATGCAGTCATTGTCCAGTCAGGCGGCATCCCAATCGTTCAGTGGTCAGCGGGTGGACACCCAGGTGGGGGCGGGCGGCTTCACCGGCGAGCTGCAGTCCGCCATCCACCGCATCAACGAGCTCAAGCTCGATGCCGATGCCAAGGCTCAGGCCTTTCAGGCCGGAACCCCGGGCGTGGCGCTCAACGATGTGATGGTCGACATGCAGAAGGCGAGCGTGGCCACCGAGATGGGAATCCAGGTACGCAACCGTCTGGTCACGGCCTACAAGGACATCATGAACATGCAGGTGTGATCGGGCCTCCCCCTCTTCCGGACATGACGGGCGCCGGCTTTAATGTCGGCGCCCTATGTACCGTCTTGGGCCGTTCGGGCCCGATGTCGCTCGTTGATGATGCGTCTCGCCTCGGCACAAACCTCATTCGACTTCGTGGGTCAGTCGTCCCTCGCCTTGCTGGCCATATGCCCGGGGATAGCTGGAGAGGGACGGCGGGGTGTGTCCGAAAAGAAGAGGAAATCGTTTGATGAGCGAAGCCTGGGTGGGCCCCGTGACAGGGCCGGATTGCGTTCAGGGAGGCGTATGCGAGGACATCACGTCGCTGCGCAAGCGTTTCTACCAGCTCTATATTGCCGTCGAGCAGAGCCCGGCGGCCACGGCGATCACCGACGTCAAGGGACGCATCGAGTTCGTCAATCAGCGCTTCCTGGACGTGACGGGATATTCGCGCGAGGAGCTGATCGGGCAGACGCCGGCGATGATCCAGTCCGGTGAGACATCCGACGCGGTCTATCGTGACCTATGGCAGACCCTGCAGGCCGGTCGCGTGTGGCAGGGCGAGCTGCTCAACCGGCGCAAGAACGGTGAGCTCTACTGGGAAGCCGAGGTGATCACGCCGGTGCGTAATGACGCGGGCGAGGTCGTCAATTTCGTCGCGGTCAAGGAGGACGTCACCGAACGCAAGCGACAGGAGAGCGAGCTCAAGCTGCTGGCCACCGCCTTCGCCACCGGGCAGGCGACGCTGATCACCGATGCCCATATGCAGATCGAACGCGCCAACCAGGCCTTCACCGACATCACCGGCTATCGCGAGCATGAGGTGCTGGGCAAGACTCCGCGGCTCTTCAAGTCCGGGCGCCACTCTGCCGATTTCTATGCGCGACTTTGGGATGACCTGCTAAACAATGGGCACTGGCAGGGCGAGATATGGAACCGCAACAAGTACGGCGATATCTACCCGCTCTGGCAATCCATCACCGCGGTTCGTGACGACAGCGGCCAGATCCGCAACTTCGTCGCCGTGTTTCACAACATCGCCGAACGCAAGCGCATGGAAGATGAGTTGGAGCGACAGGCGACACTCGATCATCTCACCGGGACCTACAATCGACGCGCCTTCGACACCGCCCTACGTCAGGCCATCTTCCAGGCCGAGCTCGGCGATGAGAGCTTCTCGCTGCTGCTCTTCGACATCGACCATTTCAAGGAGGTCAACGACCGACATGGCCATGATACTGGCGATGCCATCCTCAAGCAGTTGGCCGATCGTGTTTCCAGCAGCCTGAGGAGTACCGACGTCCTCTCACGCTGGGGTGGGGAGGAGTTCACCATCCTGCTGCCCGACACCCGGCTACGAGGAGCCAGCACCTTTGCCGAGCGATTGCGCTGTCAGATTGCCGAATCACGCCTGCAGGGCCTGACCATCACCATCAGCACCGGTATCACCGAATATCGTCCGGGTGATGGCATGGACAGCATGCTGGCGCGGGCCGATGAGGCGCTCTATCGCGCCAAGTCAGCGGGCCGCAACCGTGTGGTGGTCGATGACACCACACGGGTGGAGGAGTAGGGCAGAATGCATCGAGGTGGTGTCTCAGGGGCAGAAGAGAGAAGGATGGCGCGCGAGGCTCTGGAGCAGCGTGATCAGGCGCTCGCTCAGTCACGCCGAAACCTGCAGCTGGAGGCGCTTTCCCGCTATCACGTCACCCTGATTCAGGGGTATCTCACCGGTCGCCCGGTGGATCCCGAGACTTTCGCCGAGCGCTACCTGAATACCCAGCACGTAGGTGCCTGATCATCCTCGCTGCCGTGTCGCGGGGGGATGACCTCGCGCTGTCAGGCACCGGAACAATCGCGTGTGTGCGTCTCTCCTCGGGCGGCCGACTGAGGGCCATGGCGGGCTTCCGCGCCCATCGTGGCCGGGTTGTATCGCATTGCCATCGGAATGTCATGAAGCGCTGATATAAAGTCTGCGCATGCCGGCCGTTGTGACCGGTCGACCGACTTACCAGCGACAGGACCCCCGATGCGACGTCTCGACCGAATGACCATCCGGCTCAGCTGGAGCCTGGTGCTGCTTGCCTTTGGCGCCATCATTCTCGGCATCGGTGCCCTCGGCCTCTATGCCAATCATCACGGTCGCACCGCCTTCGGGGACCTGCACGAGGTTCAGGTGCAGCAGTCCCGGGCCTTGAACCAGGCCTATATCGCCACCCTGAGAGCCCAGGTCGCCATGGACCGCGCGGCTCATCTGATGCGTGTGCCCTCATTCGATCGTCCCGGGCCGGTCGTCGACCAGGCCAGGGCCTACATGCGTGATGCCGAGGCGGCCTTCGAACGCTTCCAGGCCCTGCCCGATGCAACGGCCCAGCAGGGCGCCATGGACGACCTGGCCTCGCGCTTCCAGTCGCTGTTGAACACCGGGCTGTCGCTGCAGCTGATGCTCCTCGAGGAGGAGGATCTTGGCGGCTACGACGCAGGGAAGTCCCGGGTAGCGGAGTTGAGCCAGGTCTTCATGGACGCTGCGGATGATTTCTTCGCCGCCAAGGCGGAGCGTGGCGATGCCCTGGCCGAGCGCTTCAATGCCATGGCCGGTTGGCTCAACCTGGCACTGGCCGGCGCCCTGAGCGGCGCGCTGCTGCTCATGTGGGTGGTGATCTGGGGCGTGCGGGCCAATGTCATTCGGCCACTGTCGCGCATCATCGAGCACTTCCGGTGTATTGCCGACGGTGATCTGGCGACTCCAGTGGAAGCGCGAGGCGACAATGAGATCGGTCAGCTTTATGCCGAGCTCGACGGCATGCGACGGGCCCTGGCAGAGACTGTCGAGCGGGTCCGAGACGGTGGCGATCGAGTACTCGACAATGCCGCGCACCTGAGCGAGGGCAATCAGGAGCTGTCGGCCCGCACCCAGCAGCAGGCGGCCTCTCTCGAGCAGACCGCCTCCAGCCTGGATGAAATGACCGCCTCGGTTGCCGACACCGCCGGCCATGTCCGCGAGGCCAATACGCTTGCCGAGCAGGCCACCGGCAAGGCCCGTCAGGGCAATGATGGGGTAGGCGCATTCGTCGAGACCATGGCCGAGATTCGCGAGCGCTCAAGCCGAATCGGCGAGATTGTCGGATTGATCGATGACATTGCCTTCCAGACCAACCTGCTGGCACTCAATGCTTCGGTAGAAGCCGCCCGGGCAGGCGAGCAGGGGCGCGGTTTCGCGGTCGTGGCCGAGGAGGTCCGACTGCTGGCCTCGCGCAGTGCCCAGGCGGCCCAGGAGATCCGGGCGCTTATCGAGGCCTCCCGGGGCAGCGTCGAACGGGGTGATGGGCTGTCGCGTCGGGCCAGCGAGGACATGGCCGCCATAGTCGACGCCATCCAGAGGCTCGGCGAGTGTACTGACTGGATCGCGCACGCCGCCACCGAACAGCACCGCGGTCTGGATCAGATCAACCAGGCCATGCATCAAATGGGCATCGTCACGCAGCGCAATAGCACCATGGTGGAGCAGGCCAATCGAGCCGCGGCGGCCCTGGAGGATGAGGCCGGGCGCATGCGGGACTTCACCGCGCGCTTTCGCCTGCCATCATCGACCCGGTGGCAGGGGGATGTGGATGGCCGCGATGCGGCGGAGGACGCGTCTCGCGACATCGAGGCGAGCAAGCCAAAGGAACTCGAGGCACTGCCTGCCTGAGGGAGAGAACGCGATGCACGATGCCACTACCCAGGCGAACAACGTGCCCGATGCCATGATCGATCACGAGGCCCAGGAGCTTGACCACATCCTCAAGCAGGGCCGCATCACGCCACTCTTCCAACCCATCGTCGATGCCAGCTGCCAGGGCGTCTTCGGTTACGAGGCCCTGTCCCGGGGGCCGTCGGACTCGGCGCTGCACTCGCCGCTGACGCTGTTCGACACGGCTCGGTTGACCGGTCGGCTGGTGGAGCTGGACCTGCTGTGTCGCCGCGCGGCCATCGAGGCCTTCGCGCGGCTCGAACTCCCGGGGCGGCTCTTCCTCAACGTCATGCCGACCTCGCTCCTCGAGGACAACTTTCGCGAGGGACTGACGCGCGCCTATCTGGATGGGGTAGGGCTGTCGCCCGAGCGAGTGGTGATCGAGTTGACGGAGCATCTGCCGATCCACGACTACGCCCTGATGCGCCAGGCCGTGGACCACTACCGGCGCATGGGCTTCCAGGTGGCGCTGGATGACCTGGGGGCCGGTTATTCCAGCCTGCGCCACTGGGCCGAGCTGCGTCCCGATTTCGTCAAGATCGATCGCCACTTTGTCGAGGAGATTGACCGTGACCCCGGCAAGAGCCAGTTTCTCGGTTCGCTGCTCGAGGTGTCGCGCAGCCTGGGGTGTCAGGTCATTGCCGAGGGCATCGAGACCGCCGGCGAGCAACGCTGCCTGTGGGGCATGAACTGTACTCTGATGCAGGGCTACTATTTCGCGCGGCCGGCCCGAGAACCCCTTCGCCGGCTCGAGCAGCCCCCGTCGACGCCCAGGGCCGTCTCGGGCAACTTCGGCACCAGCGCCGCCATGCTATGTCGCCACCTGCCCCCCGTGGCGCAGGGCACGCCGGTCCCCGAGGTGGTGACGCGTTTTCGCGAGGACCCCGGCCTGCGCTGCCTGGCCGTGCTGGACGACGACCAGCGCCCCGTGGGCGTGGTTCGCCAGCACGAGTTCCTGTCCGAGTTCACCAACCCCTTCAGCCACTCTCTGCATGCCCGGCGTTCCATTGATGCGCTGATGGACCGCCGCATGCTGATCGCCGAAGAGTCCATGCCGCTGGAGACGCTCAGCCGCCAGATCACCGGCTCGAGCCAGGGGCGCCAGGACGACTTCGTGATTGTCGATGCTGACGGGCGCTATCGCGGACTGGGTCAGGCCATCGACCTGCTACGCGAGATTACCGCCCTTCAGGTGCGTAGTGCCCGGCAGGCCAATCCATTGACCGGGCTGCCGGGCAACGAAGTGATCAACGACACGCTGGCGGCGCGACTGGCTGCCGGGGAGCCTTTTGTTGCCGTCTACGCCGACCTGGACAGCTTCAAGGCCTACAACGACGTCTATGGCTATGCTCGGGGCGACCAGGTGATCCTGGCATTAGGGCGCATGCTCCAGGAGGTCTGCGGGGATCACGGCTTCGTTGGCCACGTCGGCGGCGACGACTTCATGCTGGTGCTGGACCCTGCGGAGGCTCGGGCCTGCTGCGAGGCAATCCTCGAGCGCTTCGCACGCTTCATCCCCACCTTCTACACCACGGCGCATCGACAGACCGGCGGCTTTCCGGGGCGAGATCGCCACGGACGGGAAGTGATGGTGCCGCTGATGACGCTGTCGATGGCCTATCACGCGGTGTCGCGTGGCTCGGGGGCGACCGCAATGGACATCGCCAGCGTTTTGGCGGAGCTCAAGGGCCAGGCCAAGCGCCAGGCGGGCAACAGCCTGTTCATCGACCGACGTCGATGAGGTGGTGATCAGCGGCGCCACGCCGCTGCCGACCATCAAAAACAGCATGTCGCCACCGGCCTGCCGGGCGTGCGGCATGGTCATCACCCTTAGGCTGGTGGGGGTGGGGTACTCCACGGGGTTGATTATTTCGCGCATCGTCACCCTTGATCGGCTGTCACGCGAACATGGAGGCCCTGGTAGAGGTTTGTAGGTAGGGACCAGCTACAAGGAGCTGTTCAGCTATCCAGAGTTCGTTCAGCAGCTGATCGAGGGCTTTACGCCCAATGAGATCGCTGGGCTGATGGACTTCTCGACGCTCAAGAACCATAGCGGTCATTACATCACCCCGCTGTTCGAGGAGAAGATCGAAGACGTGGTGTGGTCGGTGGAATTGACCTGGCAGGGTACGTCCCAGCGAGTGTTCCTCTACATACTGCTGGAGTTCCAGTCGGCAGTTGATCGCACCATGCCGATACGTCTCCAGCCTCACCTGCGCTACTATCTGGTCGACGAAGGGCGATATACTGACGCGGATTTGGGCTTGCGCCAGACGCCACTGAGCGGCGTGTTCAGTGTCGAGAACGCCGGGGAGAGCTGGGAGTCCCTGCAACGTGCCGTGGACCGCGTGGTGGCGATCATCCAGACCGGCCCTGACAAGGAGCGCATCGACCGGATCATCACCCGCTGGCTCAAGCGCCATTTGCATCGGCTGGGGGCCGAGGTCAACTTGAATCGGCTCGAAAGCCTGGTGGAGGATAAAGATATGTTGGCAGAGAATCTCGGGAATCTGGTCAAGAAAGAACGCCTGGAAGGCCGTCAGGAGGGCCGTCTGGAAGAGGCGCGTGACATGGTGCGTACCCAGCTCACCTTCAAGTTCGGTGAGGTGCCAGAGTGGGTAGAGGCGAGACTCGCCCAGGCCGACCATGAACAGTTGAAAGGCTGGATGCGTGACGTCCTGTTTGCCAACAGCCTGGAAGAGATGATGAAACGCTGACTCCTCCTGGCGGATCACGCCTCGATCCGCCATGCACTCCTTGGCAAACAACTCTCTGGTCCCTCTTCTTCCGATGCCCGCCTGACGGCGTGAGCCCTACGCCGCGCCCTGCTCGGCGGTGGGCGAGCTGGCGCACCTCGCCGGCCACCACCGCGAAGCCCCGGCCGTGCTCGCCGGCGTGGGCCGCCTCGATGGTGGCGTTGAGCGACAGCAGGTTGGTCTGCTCGGCGACACACTCCTGGACCACGTCGCGCGCCTCGACTTGAGCAGGCACCACTCGGCCTAAAGTTCCCCGGAACCTCGCCGATATGATTTACGATATCGCTTCAGTCGCTCGACAGGGGGCTTCGCATGGCAAGCATTTCATCTCTCGGCATCGGTTCCGGCCTGGATCTCAACGGCCTGCTCGACCAGCTGCGCTCTGCCGAGCGCGAAAAGCTGGCGCCGTTGACGACCCAGAATACCCAGGAGCAGGCGAAGATCTCCGCCTATGGTCGGCTGCAGTCCGGTCTGAGCAAGTTCCAGGACGCAGTGGCCAAGCTCAACGACACTTCGCTCTATGAAAAGCTCGCCGCCAAGGTGCAGGGGGAGGGTATGACCGCCAGTGCCAGTGCCGACGCCAGCCCCGGTAGCTACGAGATCGCCGTGACCCAGACGGCCCGTGCCGGCAGCTTGGCCAGCACCCGAGTGACGAATCTCAACGATCAGCTGACCGCAGCGAACGCCACGCTGGATCTGACCTTCGGCGATGGCGGCACGAAAAGCATCGCCCTGGCGGAGGGCGCGACCCTCGAGCAGATCCGAGACACCATCAATGCCGATGCTGCGGCCGGGGTGGATGCCTCTATCATCAACGATGGCACCGGTAACCGCCTGGTGCTCAGTTCCCGCGAGAGCGGTGCCGATGCTGGCATCACGGATATGGCCTTCACCAACCTGGCGGGGGGCGTCACCCTGGGCGGGGATGCCAACACGGCTCAACTGGGCCGTAACGCCGATCTGGATATCAATGGCATCACCATCACCAGCGCTACCAATACGGTAGAGGGCGCCATCCAGGGCGTGACCCTGCAGCTGGATCCTTCCTCTACTGGTCAAACTCTGAGTCTGGACGTGTCGCGTGATACCGGCGCTCTCAAGGAAGCCGTCGGCAAGCTGGTCTCCTCCTATAACGAGCTGCAGTCCACCATCGGCCGCATGACCGCCTACGGCGGCGGTGATAGCGCCTCCGGTGAGCTGATAGGCGACCGTACTGTACGCAATATCGAATCGGACCTGGTGCGCGACCTGACCAGTAGCGTGGCGGGGAGCGAGCTCACGATCATGTCGCAGCTTGGCGTCTCGCTGAACGAGAAGGGCCGCCTGGAGCTGGACGATGTCAAGCTCGACAAGACTATCGCGAATGATCCCCAGTCGCTGTCGGATTTCTTCGCCGGTGCCGATGAAGCGGGCGGCATGGCCGGCCGCATGGAGGTCACCCTGGGGCGCTTCCTGGACGATGGTGGGCGGATCGACAGTGCGATCGACAGCTCCGCGAGCCGCGTGGAAAGTCTCGACCGCCGCTATGCGCGCATGGAGCAGAGCGTGGAGCGCACCATCGAGCGCTATCGTACCCAGTTTGGCCAACTGGACAGCATGATCGCCAGCATGAACCAGACCAGCAGCTACCTGATGCAGCAGTTCGACTCCCTGAATGCCCAGCTCGGCCGCGACTGAACCTTTCCCTGCCCACCGTACTGCGCAAACTTGCGTCCCGGCCATTCGGCCGGGGCGATGGCGTTTGCGGGGGCTCCGCCAGGCCTCGTCAGGCGTAGTGCCGTGTCAAGGCTTTCGCGCCCCGGCGGCAAAAAAATGGCGATTTTCCCTAAAGTCCCCCCACGGGCTGCCGTTATAGAGAGTAACGGCCAACGGCGCCGTTGTGGCAGGCCCGCTGGGCCTTGAACACCCATCGCAGCGGGCCCGCCAATGGAGCCCTCAACTTACGGGAAGGAATCACACCATGTCCGTGATCAATACCAACATCACCTCCATGATCGGCCAGCAAAACCTGATGAAGTCGCAGAACGACCTCGCGACCTCCATGGAGCGCCTGTCTTCCGGCCTGCGTATCAACAGTGCCAAGGATGATGCGGCCGGTCAGGCCATCGCCAACCGCATGACCTCTCAGATTACCGGTCTGGCCCAGGCGCAGCGCAATGCCAACGACGGCATCTCCGTCGCGCAGACCGCCGAAGGCGCCCTCAACCAGGTCAACGACAACCTGCAGCGCATCCGCGAGCTGTCCGTTCAGGCCCAGAACGAGACCAATTCCAAGGACGACCTGGAGTCCATCCAGGGTGAGATCAACCAGCGCCTCAACGAGATCAACCGCATCTCCGAAGAGACAGACTTCAACGGCGTCAAGGTGCTCGCCAACGACGCCTCCCTCTCCATCCAGGTCGGTGCCAACGATGGCGAGACCATCGATGTCTCCCTCGAGGAGATCAACTCGAACTCCCTGAGCCTGGATACCTTTAACGTCGACGGTCCGGCCAATGCGGCCGCAGCGACCAATGTTACCGCCGCAAATGACTTTGTCTCCGCCAGCGTCGGCACTACTGTTGCCGTAATCGATACCGTCGCTGCCATGACTGGCACGGATTTCGGCTTCGCCAGCGCGACAGCAGCCAGTGGCTCCACCACCCTGTTCACCGCTGACGATGGTGGCTACTACGCCAAGGTCACCCTCGACGGCACCGCACTCACCGACAGTGAGGTCGAAAGCCTGGCCGCAGAAGGCATTCGCGTCGACACCACTTCCCAGACCAATGTGACCTACATGTCGCTGCAGGCGGACGAGGCGTCTGTCACTGCGACAAACGGCACGCTGACCTTCGACGCGACCGGTGCTAATGCGAACATCTCCGAGCTCTCCTACGAGCGCACCACCGGCTCGCTGGCGGCCATGGATTCGTCGCTGAACCAGGTGGACAGCCTGCGCTCCGACCTGGGTGCCATCCAGAACCGCTTCGAGTCGGCGATCACCAACCTGCAGACCAACGAGACCAACCTCTCGGCGGCGCGGTCCCGCATCGAGGACGCTGATTATGCTTCCGAGGTGGCCAACATGACCCGCGCGCAGATCCTGCAGCAGGCCGGCACCTCGGTTCTCGCCCAGGCCAACCAGACGCCGCAGAACGTGCTCTCGCTGCTGGGCTGATCTGGCATCGCCACAGCGAGTGTTGCACCATACGGGGTGGCCTTGGCCACCCCGTTTTTTATCGGGTCATCCTGTCGGCCAGATCGCCCCCACCTTCCGGAGAAAGCTGTACCATGGCACGCAAGAATCGTCTCTCTCGCCGCCAGTCGTCCCCTTCGGCGCTGCGGCGCAAGCTGGATTCCCAGGCCGAGGCATTCCTCGCGTCCTATCAGCGCCGTGACTTCGCCTCGGCCCGGCTGGCGGCCGATACGCTGACCCGCGATTTTCCCGGTGTGGCCTTCAGCTGGAAGGCCCTGGGGACCTGCCTGCTGGAAAGCGGCGACGCCGCACAGGCCCTGCCGGCCCTCGAACGTGCCCTGGAGATCAAGCCCGAGGATGTCGAGGCCCTGGCCAACCTGGGCAAGGCCCTGCAGACGCTGGGGCGCTACGAGGATGCCAAGCACTACCTTCAGTGCGCTCTTGAGTTCGAGCCCGACAACCACCAGGCGAACCTCAACATCGCCCATGTCTACAGCCAGCAGGATGATCGTCGCGAGGCCATAGCGCACCTCGACAAGTCCATCGAGGCTACACCGACCAACTTCTTACCAAGAATGCGCAAGGCCACGGCACTGGTCGAGGAGCGCAACTACGATGCCGCCCTGGACATCCTCGAACCCCTGGCGCAGGCTCACCCCCGAAACCCTGGCGTACAAAGCAACCTGGCCAACCTCTACAGCACCATGGGGCGATTCGACGAGGCCGAGCACCATTACTGGGAGGCCGTCGAAATGGCACGGGGAAATCCGCTCCCTTATTCAAACTACTACTTCACGGCTCACTACAATCCCCGGCATGATGCTGCCGCCTTTTTCGAGATGGCCGAGGATTGGCGGCAACGCTACAGCCCGGCACGGCGCCCGGCGCGCCCCATCACCCCGCGCGAAGCGGACCGCTCCCTGCGCGTGGGACTGGTATCCAGCGGGCTTCGTGTTCACCCCGTGGGGCAGATGATCACCGTGGCACTGGAGCGCATCGGCAGTGAGCACCTTGAGTTCGTCGCCTACTCCGACAAGCTTGCCAATGATGTGCTCGCCAGGCGCATCCAGAACACCGTGGCGGACTGGCGCGATGTCGGCCACCTTTCGCATGGCCAGCTGGCGGAGCAGATCCGCGAGGACGAGATCGACATCCTCATCGACATGACCGGCCACACCTCTGGCAATCGATTGATGGCCATGGCCCAGGAACCGGCCCCGCTGATCGTCAAGTGGGTAGGGGGGCTGTTCAACACCGTCGGGCTCGACGCCTTCGACTACCTGATCAGCGACAGCATCGAGACACCACCCGGCGTCGACGGGCTCTACTTCGAGAAGCTGATTCGTCTGCCCGACGACTACATCTGTTACATGCCGACCCGCGATGCCCCGTCTGCACCGGGGCCGCTGCCGGCATTGGGCAATGGCTATATCACACTGGGCTGCTTCAATAACCCGGCGAAGCTCAACGAGCCGCTGCTGCGGGAGTGGGCCAGTCTACTGCACCAATTGCCGAAGTCCCGCTTGTTCCTCAAGGGGGGGCAGTTCACCAACGAAGCCTACCGGGAGAGCATTCACCGGACCCTGGAGAAGGCGGGCATCGAGCGAGAGCGGATATTGCTGGAGGGGCCTTCGTCCCATGCCGAGCTGATGCGGGCCTATCAGCGAGTGGACATTGCCCTCGACTCCTGGCCCTACTCCGGCGGGTTGACCACCTGCGAGTCGCTTTTGATGGGGGTGCCGGTCGTCACCCTTCCGGGGCCATCCTTCGCCGGTCGTCACAGCGCGACGCATCTGATCAATGCGGGTCTGCCGGAGCTGGTGGCGGATAGCTGGGACGAGTATCGCCAGCGGGTGGTCGAGCTCGCCGGCGACCTGGATAGCCTGGCGCTGATCCGCCAGGGGCTGCGCCAGCAGCTGCTGGACTCCCCCGTCTGCGATGCGCCCCGCTTTGCCCGCCACCTTTTAAAAGCCCTGCGCGCCATCTGGCAACGCCGCTGTGAAGAAAAGCCGCCCGCCGCGCTCACCTTCAACAAGGAAGGCGAAGCCCGGTTCGAGGGGGAGGCGCAACCCGTCGCCATCGACATCCCGGAAACCGCCACGGCGTCTCCCGCCGCGAACGCGAAAAGCGGCGAGGCGTTCCACTGGCAGCTGCCGGGCAAGATCGTGGTCATCGATAACAGCGCCAAGCTGGTTCGTGAACAGGATTTCGAACGATTGATAGGACTCGATGCCTTCGGGGTGGTGGCCTTCGATCCAGCCAGTCGGGTAGCGGAGGCAAGCCGGTTCGAGGGAAGCGGCGATGTTCAGCTCTTTCCCCACGCCGTGTTGGGGGATGGCCGGCCGGCGACGCTGCACGCCTGCCTGGACCCGGCCATGAGCAGCACGCTGCGCCCCTTGCCAGTGGAGCAGCTGGATGACTCGCAACGCCAGGGCAGCCGGGTGCTGACCGAACTGCCCATCAATACCATCACGCTCGACAGCATCGAGGGCCTGGAAAGCCTCGACTGGCTGATCCTGGACGACCTGAGCGATGCCGTCGCCATCCTCGAGAACGGCGAAGAGGCGCTGCAGGATACCCTTCTGGTCCAGGTGCGTATCGCCTTCCAGCCGACTCACGAGTGCCAGCCCAACTTTGCCGAGGTGAGTCACTGGATGGTCCGCCATGGTTTTCGCTTCTACCGTTTCAATGACATGGCCCATAAAAGCCACTTGCCGGAAAGTGTGCTTTTCAGTCAGCGTCAGGCATCCGACTTGATGGGTGCCGATGCAATATTTATCCCTAGTCATGCGCGGATCGCCGATATTGGAAAGAAAGGGCGTGTCAAGCTGGCCTTTCTGCTGCATGCCATCTTCGGTATCAAGGACATGGCTCACCTGCTCTTGTCTTCAGTAGATGAGGGCAAGGCACAGCAATACCTTGTGGCTGAGGGATTGGTGCAGCCACTTGCTGAAGAAGAAGCAGGGGAAGAAGCAGAAGCAGGAGCTGAAGAAGAGAATAAAGAATCATCAGGTGATGCACATGAAGAGTCAGGCTTTACAGTTCCCCAGGCACCCTTCATGTCGTCAGCGGAGCGCGACCTTTTCAGAAAGTCGCTCTTTCGAGCAAAGCATTATTTCGAGTTTGGCTCTGGTGGCTCGACTGTCTGGGCGGTAGAGCAGGGGCTGACAGCGTACGGGGTGGAGAGTGATGCCAACTGGGTCAATGCGTTGAAAGCCAAGCTGGGGGATGGTTGCCAGGTCAAGGTTGTGGATATCGGGCCGACCCGGGAGTGGGGCTATCCAGTCTCGCTCGATCACAGCGAGCGATTCCCCGACTACAGCCGTGCGATCCATTCCCACGATATGGCCTTTGACTTGATTCTCGTGGATGGTCGCTTCCGGGTTGCCTGTGCGCTTTCCGCAGTGAAGCATCTGTTGAAACATCACCCCGATCCTACGGAAGCGAGGATATTCATCCACGATTTCTGGGACAGGCCTCCCTACCATGCTGTGCTGGAGTTCCTGGAGCCCCTGGAAAGTGTGGAGACAGCTGGGCTTTTTCGGCTGAAGGAAGACATCGACAAGCAACGCCTAGACCAAGTATGGAAGGTGTTCTCCCGTCAGCCAGCCTGATGCAATGACATCGCTTGAAGCCTGAATTCACGAATAAGGACCGGGTATGAGCGCAATCGCTCCATCTCTCACAACCCTGCGCGAGCTGCTCCACGAAATCCTGCCCAAGCTCAAGGCTTCCGAGCGGCTGCTCGGCAATACTCTGCATGCCATCATCGAGGCGGCTGAGGATCCCCGAGAGCGAGCCCGGCGCCGTGAGCAGAAGGACGCCCTGGAGCTGGAGCTGTTCACCATCCGGCTGAACGTGGAGAGCCTGCTCAAGCGGCACGCCCAGGCGGTGCGGGACGCGGAACGGCAGGAAGGGGAGGGCGAAGATGCGGTGCTCTCCCTCGACGCCAATGAGGCTGCAGCCATCGAGAAGGCGAGGGACTTCCACGAGAAAGTTCAGGCGCTGCAGCAGGGGCGTTCGGTCTGGCAAGAGTAGGGGTAGTGCGGAACGCTTGATCGGGTTTTACGCTACGGCGCGCAGCAACGCTTCGGTGTCGCCGTCGCGGCTGGTTGCCTCGATCGCCGTGTAGTGCTCGACTCGCGGATCGCGTTGTGTCGCGGGTGAGTCGCTGCCGTCCCTTCCTCCAGCCTGCGGGGCCGATTGGCGCTCTGCGCTTTGCTGCTGGGCGAGCTCGAGCTGGACCGTCAGCAGCCGCTGACGCGCCTGAGCCGCGACCTGGTGGTCCTTGGGGGAGGGCACGACACTCATCCTGACAGTGGGGGAATGTGGTCCGTGAGTGAATCGGGCTGCTCATGAAGGTGGCGGGTGTGTGGATGGGTTGACGTTTAGACAACTTGATCCAAAAATGTCAACCTAAGCATGTAAGACCCGGGAAGGAGATGAACCATGCTGCATGAACGTATCCGCCGTGCGCGTACCCTCAAGGGGATGTCCCTGCAGCAACTTGCCGACGCCATGGGCGACATCACCAAGCAGGCTTTGTCCAAGTTC
The DNA here is from genome assembly GCF_029889825.1 of Halomonas sp. 11-S5. Taxonomy (NCBI): domain Bacteria; kingdom Pseudomonadati; phylum Pseudomonadota; class Gammaproteobacteria; order Oceanospirillales; family Halomonadaceae; genus Halomonas; species Halomonas sp. 11-S5. Next base: position 28,215 of record NZ_JARANW010000019.1, on the reverse strand, counting down.
GAGCAGGGCAAGGATGTGCCCAACTCGACTCGTCTTCTGCAGCTGTCAGATGCCATGGGTATCAGTGCCGAGTTCTTTTTCCGCCGCGATAGCGTGGAGCTGGGCGAGGTGGACTTTCGCAAACACTCGGCCTTCGGAAAAAAACAGCAAGACGCGGTAAAGGAACAGGTACGTGAGCACTTGGAGCGCTACCTGGTGGCAGAGCAGCTTTTTGCGAGTGAAGCACCGATTCATGATTTCGCCTATTGGCGCAAGAGTTATCAAGTCAACGACATTGAAGACATAGAGCCTGCGGCAGAACAGCTGCGTGAAGAGTGGGAGTTGGGATTGAACCCTATCAGCAACCTCACCGAGGCTCTGGAAGAACGCGGCATCAAAGTGGTTGGGTTGGCAGCCCATGAAAAGTTCGATGGTCTTTGTGCTTTGGTGAATGGCGGTGGTGACGCTGTCATTGTGAGCAATCTTGAGCGACCCGGTGAGCGACAGCGTTTTAACCTTGCCCATGAGCTTGGTCATCTGGTGCTGGAGATCCCGAATGAAGTGCATGGTACTCGTGATGAGGAGAACTGGTGCCACCGCTTCGCTGGTGCCTTCCTCTTTCCAGCCAAGCAGGTGAAAGAAGTATTTGGCCAGAATCGAAAGCATGTGCTGTTGGAGGAGTTCTTGCTCGCGAAGCAGGAGTGGGGGATCTCGATTCAGGCGATCCTGCGTCGCCTTTATGACCTGGGTATTGTAGGCCCCAGTTTTTACCGGCAAACCGCAAAACGGTGGTCGATAAAGGGCTTTCGCCGAAATGAGCCAGGGCCGTTGTCGTCGGAATCTTCCTGTCGACTGAGGCAGCTCGTATATCGGGCTTTGGCAGAAGAGCTCATTACACCTTCCCGTGCCGCCGAGTTGCTGGACACCTCGTTATCCGAGATCGAGGTGATCATGCGAAACAGCCGTGACGGTGAGGGCGTTGATGGCCGGTAAGGTCGTCGTCTCAGATACCAATATCTGGATCGATTTGTATCGTGGCGGTTTGCTGTATATGGTCTTCCAGCTCGACCATCGGTTTGTTACGACAGATTTCGTGTTGCGGGAACTCCAGCGTCCGGATGGGCAGGAACTTGTTGGGTTGGGGCTAGGCATCGAGGCGCTGTCAGGAGTCGAGGTGCTCTCGTTGTATGAGCTGAGGAGTTCACTGGGCAACTCCTCCCTCGCTGATGTGTCCTGCTATTTTCTCGCCAAAGAGCGAAACTGGACTCTGTTGACAGGAGACGGTTCTCTTCGACGTTCCGGTCATCAAGGGCAGCTCGATGTGCGTGGTGTCCTCTGGATACTCGATCAATTGTATGACACTAAACTGGTATCCGGTGGGGCGCTTGCCGACTCACTGGAAACGATGTTGGAAAATGGCGCTCGTTTACCGGCAGGTGAATGTCAGCGCCGGATAAAAGCGTGGCGGTGTTGACCCCTGGAGTAAAGACCATGCACAGAGTGACGCAGGTAGAGCCCTTGCCGGGCCGCTGCCGGTAGCCCCCAGGATTGCTGCCTTGCCCTCCATCGACGTCGTCATCAGCCTTTCCCCCGAGGCGTACCTTGCCCACTACCAGGGGGCAGGTGAGGCTAGGCGGCGTGCGGGCGGATGCCGTTGAAACGTCCTTTGCGCTTGGCCTGCTCCAGGTCGTAGGCATTCTGCAGCCGCAGCCAGTAGCCTTCGCTGGTACCGAAATAACGGGACAGGCGAAGATCGGTGTCGGCGGTGATGGCGCGCTCACCGCGGGTGATCTGGCCGATGCGGGTGGCCGGTACGCCGATGGCTGTGGCCAAGGCGTTTTTGGTCAGCCCCATGGGCTCGATGAAGTCCTCGAGGAGGATCTCGCCCGGGTGGATGTTGGGCAGTCTTTCCGTCATGGTCGCCTCCTCAGTGGTAGTCGACGATTTCAACATCATGGGCATTGCCGTCTTTGAAGCGGAAGCACAGCCGCCATTGAGCGTTGATGCGGACGCTGTACTGGCCTTCACGATCGCCGTGCAGCGCTTCCAATCGATTGCCGGGTGGAATGCGCAGATCGTCAAGGTTGTCGGCAGCTTCCAGCTGGCGCAGCCCCTTCAAGGCATTGCGCTGCATGTCTTGTGGCAGCTTGCGTGACATCCTGCCGCTAGCGATGGTGGCGGTCTGCTTGTCCTTGAAGCTCTTGATCATGTCGCGCCCTGCGATGCCCTGATCTCAACATAACGCATGGCGGCATATAACGCAATGCGGCATATTATGCGGTTGCGGTAGAGTCGGGCAAGAAGAGCGGCTCGCTGGGTGTGCTGAAGCGAATCGCCGGGGCTCTGGGCGTTGAGCTTGGTGATCTGACATAGAGTGGCAGCTCAGCGCAAGGCGCCCCTGGCCCGCTTGGCACGCCGTAGGGCGTTGTCGCCATTGATAAATGATGTGCCCCGTACATCCCGGGGCGCTAACGTCATTGGGCGTGGCGTTCGAGTTCGTGCAGGGCGGCGCGGGCGAGAAATCCCGAGCGGCTCTTGAATTCAGCGTGGCGCTCGACAGCGGTATCGATGCGCTTGATCAGCAGGTCGGGCAGGGTGACGTTGACCTTGTGGCTTTTCCCTAGATAGGGCGTCATGTCGATCTCGACGGCAGCCCATACCCAGCCGGCATAGTCGGGATTCGCCAGGTGTTGTTCGATGGCGGTGGCCGTAGGGATGGGGTCCCCGTGCTCGGCCAGGCTCTCGAGATGCCCCTCGATGGCCTCGCGGGCATTGATGATCGCCTCGTCGAAGGTGTCACCGGCAGAGAAGCAACCCGGGAGGTCAGGCACTGCCACGCCATAGGCGTGCTGATCGTCGCCGACTTCAATGGCAATGGGGTAATGCATGTCGTTTCTCCTGTGGTGAGCCGGAGTGGTCGGCCTCACCTGAGGCCAGCCTGCTTTCTGATTCCCTGTACCAAGCCTTTCTTGAGGTCCTTCTTCGGGTGCGGCACGGTGATGGTGCCGGGCTTGGTTGGGTGTCTGAAGTGGTGGTGGCTGCCTTTGATGCGGTCCAGTATCCAGCCGTCCGCCTCGAGTTCCTTGATCAGCTCGCTGCTCTTCACTTCAGGCTCCGTTCGTATATGGGGTTATAGTAACCCTGAGGCCGTAGTTGGTCAAAAACTACAACTCCAATAACTCCGCCATGTGACAACGCTTCAGCGCGAGACGTCGCGGGCCCGCTTGGTTCTCAGCAGGGCACGGTCGGCGCGCTCCACCAGCGAGGCGAAGTCGTCGTGTGGCGTGAGGTCGGCGATGCCCAGGCCGAGGGTGCAGCCGCAGCGCTGGGCCACTGCCGCGCGCAGGCGCTCCACCAGGTGGCCGCGACCGCCTCGCGCTACCAGGGGCAGCTGGCCTCCTGCGAGGCGGAGTTTCGCTGCGACGGGCTGCTCGAGATCTGGCCCTTCTGCCGATGACGCCGCTTGGATGATGTATCGCGGCTGAACGCCTTGAGCGTCGCCCATCCCATGGCGAGGTGCGATACCATATCAGGCTTTAAGGCAATGACGCCGGATCGGCGTGTGGGCGTCAGGGCGCTGACCACCGCAGGATCAATGGGCTGAAGGAGGAAAGCATGCAGCGTCGGGAGTGCCTTGCCTTGCTGGCCGGGATGGCCAGCCTGCCGCTCGGGCTGTCCGGCTGCTCGCTGCGCGACGACCTGACGTTCGGCCTTCACCCCTGGCCCGGCTATGAACCTCTCTTCCTGTCACGCGGTTTCGGCTGGCTGCCGGACGGCATCACCCTTCAGCGCGGCGCCAATGCCGGTGAATCGCTGGGGGGGGTTGCGTCGCGGCGGCCTGGCCAGGTTGTTCGGAGCCTCTGGCCGTTGGGCTCAGGAACGGTTGTGCCGGGCGTCACTTGCGCCTAAGGTTGGCGGCTTTCTGAACGTGCCTGATGAGTGCCGGAGAGGGCTGCATGATCGAGGAGCACCGTGGGCAGGGCCGCCACGATAACCTGATGCGACCCCTGCCGCCGGACGAGGACGCCAGCGGCTGGATGGTCAGCTATATCGACGTCATGACCCTGCTGGTGGCACTGCTGGTACTGATCATCACGTTAGGCGAGATTGGCACTGGCTCCGGGACGGAGGATGCAGCTGTAGAGCCGCATGCCGGGCCGTTGGCGGCGGTGAATCACGGCGTGCCGCTACCCGAACCCTTGCAGCGGGTCGTGGCGGGCCGAGAAAACATGCCTGTCGAGCGCGGGAGCGTATCGGCCCGTGCCATCTCGGCCGCGTTGGGGGTGGCCGGCTTGCCAGCGTCTCGTCCTGCGCAACCCCCGAGGTTGCTGGCCCGTGCGGACTCGGCTGTGGCGCGAGGCGAGGCGTTATCTGATGGGCCGCAGTGGCTGATGCCCACCGAGGTCGACCCCTCGCGCCCGCTGGCCGACTATCTGGTGGTGTTAACCGACAGTCCTCCCTTGGGTGTCGAGAAGGTCGATAACGCCGCCATCGATGGGGCACGCTTCGTGACGGCGTCGCTCGAAGACGCCCAATACCTGGCGGATCTGGCGGGCATGGAGGTCTCGCGGATTCCCGAAGGCGTCCGGTTACGGGTCGAGGATCGCCTGCTTTTCCCGACCGCCGAGGCCGAGCTGACCGAGGCGGGGCGCGCCCTGGTCACCGAGAGGCTGCACGAGATGGTTCAGCGTCACCCTGGCGAGGTGGCGGTGGAGGGCATTCCGACAGTCGATCGATCAATACCGACCGTTTCCCCTCCAACTGGGCGCTGTCCAGCGCCCGGGCCATCGCCATCGTCGAGGCGCTGGTGGAGGCCGGCGTCTCCCCGGCGAGGCTGCGCGCCGTGGGCCTGGCCGATACGCGCCCCCTGGCAAGCAACGATACCGCCGAAGGACGTGCCTGCAACCGCCGCGTGGAAGTGGTGATCCAGGCGCGGTGAGTCACGGGTCAACGTGCGCGCAGTAGCTCACGCAGATTGCCGTCGAGCGTCAGCGAGAGACTGCTACTGCCCAGCACCCGGTTAGTGCGCAGCTCCACTACGCGCAGGGCCAGGTAGAGGCGGTCATGCCCCTGGGCATAGGTGCCGATCAGCAACGTCCTGGCACCTTCCCACTCCCCCAGGCGACGCACCCGGCGGCTCAGCAGGCCGTCACTCCCGCTCACTTCCAGCAACTGGCCGCCCTCCAGCAGGAGCTCCCGCACCGGCACACCCTCACGGGCCAGCGCCGCGGCCGAGAGCTCCGCGGCGATGCGGTCGAAGGGCGAGGCCCGTCCTGTGCCATCCACGTCGATGAACGAGGCCGTGATCATCGGGCCCTGATCGGTGAGCTCCGGGAAGGCTGCGACCATGTCACGCATGGCGTCGTCGAGGGCATCTGCCAGCCCCGGCTCGGGCGGTGCGTTGTACAGGGCGCCTTCATGCTGGGCGCAGCCGGTCAGTCCCAGCAGGAACAGCAGGAGACAGGCCAAGCGTAGAGAGTAGGGCATGATGGGAAAACTCCGGGGACGATTTCGCTGAGTAGATCGGCGCGTTCTCCGCTAACTTGAAGACGAGTGACCCGAACGTGACTGCTTGCATTCCACGCCTATCAAGGCAAGCCTTTAGGCTGATATTGCGCAGGAGAATCAAGGATGCCCCGATCGGGCTACAGTTGGCTGTCGATGAGTGTGCTCTGGGTAGTGCTGTCGGGGTCGGCATTGGCCGATGAAGACAGCAGGGGTGATGTTAGCCTGATCATTCCTTTCGGTCCCGGCGGCGCGAGCGATGTCCTGTTCCGGGACCTGGCCAGGGCCGCCGAGCCTCATCTCGGTTTCTCTCTGCAACCTGTGAATCGACCTGGCAATGGAGGCGTTCGCGGTGCTCTGGAGGTCAAGGAGGCGGAGCCGGATGGCCAAACCCTTCTGGGTAGCCATCAGACGCTGTCGCTCTCTTTCCTGTCGGGTGCCGCACCGTTTTCGCATGACGCCTTCGAGCCGGTGGCACTTCTCACCCGGACCGTGAATATTCCGGCAGCAAGTCGCAGACTTGGCATTACCACGGCCGCAGAACTGGTCGTTCATCTACAGGAACAGCCTGAGGCGCTTCGGGTCGGGATGATTCGAGGTGCCACGGATCACTTTTTCTGGCGACAGTTCTTGCGCACGACGGGCCAGGCGGTCTCTGACGTTGGCTGGGTCGGCTACCCCGACACCGGCGCCCAGGTGGCGGCCTTGCTGGCAGGCGAGATCGACCTGGCGATGCTCAACCTGCCCTCTGGCGAGTCACTCTTCACGCATGGCGCCCTTGTCCCGCTGGGGGTCGCCGATGAGTCGCGGCTCTCGGCATTGCCCAAGGTGCCAACCCTGAAAGAGCAGGGAATCGATCTGGTCAACACCACCGATCGCGGGCTCTTTGCGCCTCGAGGCAGTGATCCCGCCTTTCTGGAGAAAGTCGCAGCGGCCTTCGGTCAGGCGCTCAAGCAGCCGGCAATGGTCGAGCATCTCGAGAGTGACTACGGCACCCGGGTCGATTTCCGGCCATTGGACGCGTATGAAACCTACCTGGAGACTCAGGCGGAGCAGCTGGCCTTCTTGATGCTGAAGGCACCTTGACGTCGTTTGGCCGCGTCCGTTCCTTCCCCGCGGGGGTTCTCGCGGCTGGGGGCGCATCGGATCGGGCGGCCTCGCCACGCTCGCCGCGTGAGCCGTTCTCCTGGCTCAAGGTCGTCGCACCCGCCACGACCTGGTTGGAGGGGAGGGGGACGGGGCCAACGACGGTGGAGGCGAACATGGCAGTGTCCTGATAGCGCCCGGCAGCGAGGGCAATTGATGATGGCAATTGATGATGGTAATTGATGATAAAGTATCAGCGACCTTAGTGCGGACGACAAGTCAGTATTCCCCATGCCCAGTATCGATGTGGTGATCGAGCTCTCCCATGACGCCTGCCTGGCGCACTACGCGGGGCGGGTGCCCAACGTCCAGACCCGCAGCCTGGACGGCCGTCTCGTGGTATTTCCCGCCGAAGCGCTGAGACGGGTGGTGACTCGCGACGGCGTGCATGGTCGCTTCAGGCTGACGTTCACCGAGATGGGGCGCTTCTGTGCGATCCAGCGCCTGGTGTCATCATAAGGTCGGCCATTACTGGCGCGAGGTTCGTCGAGCCCAGAACGCTGTATCACCCTGTCTACGGGGTCGTCGAGCCGAGGCGCATCACCCGGTGTTTCATCAAGTTGCGACGAAAGCCGCCGATAATCCAAGAGGTCGTGAATGATACGCTGAGAACTCTCAGCCCATTGGATGAGGACACAGGCTGGTGTCCTCGCGCGACACCCCGCCCCATCCTGGGCACATAACAACAAGGAAGCGACCGGACGGGTTTGGTTCAGGCCCCTGGTTGACCATGCGCAGGGAGCACAACGTTCATGCCGTTCAAGACCCGCGATATCGCCCTGGATAGCTGGCTGCTGATGGTCTCGGCGGCGTTTGTGCTGATGGGGCTGGCCGGGATGGTGCAGTGGGTATACGACCCCTTGCACACCTTGCTGGTGCCGGATGCCTCGCTGGCGGCCATATTGTCCGGTGTAGGCCTGCTGGCCGTGGCCCAGCACTGGCATCGGGCGCGTCTTGTGGCAGGTAGCGCCCTGCTGGCCCTAGTGCTGTATACCCTGCTACCCATTGCTGGGACCGGCGGGAGTCGGGTGGGCGTCTCGTGGCTGTTTGAGAAGCCGCGGGTTTCCTCATGGGTCGCCGCCACGCTGGTGATGGTAGCCACCGGCTTGTTGTTGGGGCTCGGGCGGCAGGTACTGCGTCGGTTGTGGCAGCTATCCGGGTGTCTGCTGCTGCTCGTCGGACTCTCCGTGCTGGTGCTCGTCTTCTCGGCCGATGGTCCTGAATGGGCGGCCATGACCTCATCCCCGCTGGTGGTGGCGCTGTTCGCGCTGATGTATGGCGCCGGGATGCTGGCGGCGAGTGCCAGGACGGGCCACAGCAGGCTCAAGCTGGGAAGGGCGGCAATCACGGTAGGCCTGGCAGGGGTGTTGGTCAGTACTCTGGCGTGGTGCTTGCTCAGCTGGCAGCAGCAGCAACGGATTTACCAGCAGGCAGAGTATCTGCTCGACAACGTTCGGCTCAACGCCGAGCAGGTGCTGGGCTCGCATTTGATGCTAATGCAGCGCATGGCCGAGCGGCTGGATGCGTCCGCTGTTGGATTGGAAGCCGCTGTACTCGATCGCGATGTGGCCAATCACTTGCGAGATACCCCCAGTCTCGAGGTCATCGGCCTGCTGGATAGCCACCAGGACTGGCGCTGGCGCCGGGCGCGCAGCGCTGAGGCACAGCGCTGGTTGACGCAATGGGCGGGCTCCGAGCGCGTTCGCGACTGGTTGCGCATGCCGTTTCCCCAGCCCCGTCTCATGGTGCCCGATGACGAAGCGCCAGGCCTGGCGATCATGGCGATCGCGGTACCGCGGCGCGACCGGCAACTGGTGGCCGTGCTGGACATGGCCACTCTCCTTGATCGTGAGCTACGCATTCAGCTGGCCGGCTTTCAGGTGAGCCTGTCCCGTGATGACGAGGTGCTTATCTCCCTGGCAGCACCGGGCAGGATTGCCCGTGATGTCACCGGCTCGCCAGCACTTGCATCGCGACACATCGGCTTACCGGGCGGCCCGATGCTCAGCCCCTCCGTGCATGCCGGTCCCGAGGCGGGCTGGCTGCAGGCTGGTATCGGACCGTCAGCCATTGGCATTGGGGGCCTGACGTTGACGTATCTGCTGGTTTTCAGCCTGGGGATGGTGCGCCTGGTACTCGGGCATTCCCGGGAGTCGATGGCTGCGCGGGAGCAGCTCGAACAGCAACAATCCATCCAGGCGATGATAGCCGAGGAGGTCCCGCGCGATCAGACGCTCGAGGCCATCTGCATGATGCTCGAGGGCCAGCTGCCAGGAGCGCTCTGCTCGATCATGCTGGCCGACGACGACGGCCGCGAGCTGCGCCTGGTGGCAGGTAACAGCCTGCCGTTGCGTTACCGGGAGGCGGTCCGCTCGGTTCCCATCGGGGCCGGGATTGGCGCCTGTGGCAGCTCCGCCCATGGTCGGGAAGTGGTGGTCTGTGAGGACATCGAGCATGATCCCCGCTGGAAGGGGTTCAGGTCCCTGGCCACCAACGAGGGGCTCAGGGCCTGCTGGTCGTATCCGGTGATCGCCAGCGAGGGTCGGCTGCTGGGGACCTTTGCGACCTACCATCGACGCCCGGCAAGGCCGGGCAGCAGCGAACTGGACATGATCCGTCAGGCCGTGGACCTGGTCGCACTGGCGGTGGAGCGCGAGCAGGATCGGCGTTCATTGTGGGAGAGCGAGCAGCGCTATCGGTCGCTGTTCGCCTACAACCCGGATGCGGTGTTTTCGCTGGATCTACAGGGACACTTCGTCACGGCGAACGATCATTGTGCTGCACTGACCGGCTCCCCCGTCGAGCAGATACTCGGCACGCACTTTTCAGAATTCCTGAACCCGGACGACCTGGCGCATGTTCAGCAGAAATTCGACATTACGGCGGACGGTGAATCCTGCCGCTATGAGCTGCAGATTTTGCATCGGGATGGCAAGGTCAGGCGGCTGGATATCACCAACCTGCCGATTATCGTCGGCCAGCGTATCAAGGGGGTCTATGGCATCGCCAAGGATGTGACGCAACGGCGGGAACACGAGACCCGCCTGCGGATCCTCGAGCGCGGGGTGGAAGCCAGCGTCAACGGGGTGTTGATCGCTGACGCGGGCGAGCCCGATCTGCCGATCATCTACGCCAATGACACCTTCCAGCGCATGACGGGCTACACACGCGAAGAGATCATCGGCCGCAATTGTCGCTTCCTGCAGGGCGCCGAGACCGACATGGCGGTGGTGCAGCAGATTCGCCAGCAGTTATCTCGAAAGCGCGAGGTCCATGTCACCCTGCGCAACTATCGCAAGGACGGCACCCCCTTCTGGAACGACCTGTATATCGCACCGGTGCGCGATGAGCAGGGGCGGGTCACCCACTATGTGGGCATTCAGAATGACATCTCCGAACACAAGGCCTATGAGGCCCGCCTGGCCTACCACGCCAGTCATGATGCCCTGACGGGGTTGGCAAACCGCGCGTTGCTCGAGGATCGGCTGGTCCATGATTTCGAGATGGCCAGGCGTCAGGGGCACCTGCTGGCGGTGCTCTTCGTCGACCTCGACGAGTTCAAGCCGATCAATGACAGCCTGGGCCATGCCATCGGCGACCAGCTGCTGCTGGGTGTCGCCAAGCGCCTGTCCGCGACGATGCGCCCGGGAGACACCCTGGCGCGTCTGGGCGGCGACGAGTTCGTGGTGCTGCTGCCGGACCTGCACCATGCAGAGCAGGCGCTGCAGGTGGCCGAGCGGCTGCTGCCGATCATTGCCCGGCCCTATCGGGTCGGCGAGCATGAGCTTTCGCTGTCTTGCAGCATCGGCATCGCCATCAGCAGCGCGGACGTCGCCCAGCCCATCGAGCTCATCCAGCAGGCGGACATGGCCATGTACCGGGCCAAGCAGCAAGGTCGCAATGCCTACCAGTGGTTCACGCCCGAGATCACCCGCCGGCTGGGGGATCGCGTCGCGCTTCGCAATGAGCTCCAGGAGGCGATCGATGCCCAGGCCTTCGAGCTGCACTATCAGCCGTTGATCGATCGCCAGGGACGGGTCGCGGGCGTGGAGGCGCTGTTGCGCTGGCCAAACCCCGTGCGCGGTTATGTCTCTCCCGCACAGTTCATTCCCCTGGCCGAGGAGACCGGCCTGATCATTCCCATCAGCGAGTGGGTGCTCTCCCGAGCCTGTCAGGACCTGCGCATGCTCGACCAGGCGGGGCAGGGCATCCTGAACGTTGCGGTCAACCTCTCGCCGCTGCAATTTCACCGTTCGAGCTTTCTCGGCAACCTGCGCCAGACCCTGGCGGTGACCGGGTTGCCAGCGCCCAAACTGTCATTGGAGCTGACCGAAGGCGTGCTGATGAACGATACCGAAAGTGCCATCGACATCTTGCATGCCCTCAGGGGCATGGGCGTGGGCGTCGCCATCGACGACTTCGGGACCGGCTTTTCCAGCCTCAGCTATCTCAAGAACCTGCCCATCGACAAGGTGAAGATCGACCGCAGCTTTGTCAGTGAGGTCACTCACAGTGCGGAGGATGCCGCGATCATCCAGGGCATCATCTCCATGGCCCACCACCTCGGGCTGAAGGTGGTCGCCGAAGGCATCGAGCATGAGCGGCAGCACCACCTGCTGATGACGCATGGCTGCGATCTCTTCCAGGGCTTCCATTTTGCGCGGCCCATGCCACTGGAGCGCCTCATCGAATTCCTCGAAGAGACCCGAACAGTCCCCTTGGGTGAGTAGCGTTGCCGGCAGTGTCTGCATCCCCCCGATGAGAACTATTCTGTTCATGCGATAGCCCGTGGAACACGGGGCAAGAAGGGCTACCGGTGGGGGTGCAATTGATCGCCGACCGCTGGCAGCCATTAACAAGGGGACCTCACCACTTGCCTGCTGAGTCGAATGGGCGCATGATTCAAATCAAAATGTGAGCCGAATATGGTTTGTATTCGGCTCTCTGTCTTCATAATGGCGATTTGAAATGACTGTTCAAGCTCCGAGATGGATCTGGCAGCATCCCGACTGGCCTTGTTTCACCTGGCAGGCGGGAGAGGTTCAGCCTCGTCTACAGAAGTGCTGGAGGAATCTGGGCATCTTGCTTGGCCGATCAGGAGCTCTCAGCCTCGGTGATGAACAGGAGGCAGAAGCGAGGGCGGCGTTGGATACCCTTTTGCAGAACATCGTCACCTCATCGGCGATTGAAGGCGAGCGCCTCAATGTCGCCTCTGTACGTTCTTCTCTTGCACGGCGGCTTGGCATTGAGGAACAAGATGGCCCACCCTCGCTGCGGGCCGAAGGCCTGGCCGAATTGATGCTGGATGCCATCCTGAATTCTGATTCACCGCTTGAGTCAGAGAGACTGCTTCAGTGGCATCGATGGCTATTCCCTGATGCTGAATTTTCTCTGACGGAACGGCGGCCTGGCCAGTGGCGCGGACGGGAGCCGATGCAGGTTGTGTCGGGCCGAATTGATCGACCCAGGGTGCATTTCGAAGCGCCGCCCGGAGAGGGTTTGGAGGTAGAGATCGATCGGTTCCTGGATTGGTTCGAGTCCAGCCGCCATGATCCCGTGCTGGACCCTCTCATCCGAGCGGGCTTGGCGCATTTTTGGTTTGTGACCCTTCATCCGTTCGAGGATGGCAACGGGCGTATCGCTCGGGCAATCGCCGATCGCGCCTTGGCGCAAGCGGACCAGCAGAGTATTCGCTTGTATGCCATGTCAGCAGCGATTCTGGCGCGCAGAGACGAATACTACCGCTGCCTGGAAGCGAGCCAGCGGGGAAGCCCAGACCTCACCGCGTGGCTCGCCTGGTTCTTGGATACCTTGGACGCCACGCTGTTGGATGTACTCGACAGGATCGGTCGTACCCTGGTCAAAGCCCGTTTCTGGCAGCGCTTCAGTGTGGCTGGTCTGCTCCCCGAGCAGATCAAGGTGCTTAACCGGTTGCTTGATGGAGGGGAAAGGGGTTTTGCGCAAGGTATCAGTGCTTCTCAGTATCAGAAAGTGACAACGGTCAGTAAGGCAACGGCCACGCGCCACCTGGCCGGGCTTGTGGAGAAAGGTTGCTTGGTAAGGCTCTCTGCTGGAGGTCGAAGCACGCGCTACCAGATTCCGGAACGGCTTCGTCAGGAAGAGGGTTAGTAGGCCCCTGGCTCACAGCTGTCGCCGCCAGCGGCTTTCGATGGTTTCCCGCTCCGCCGGCCCGTAGAGGGCCTGGGCATGGCCGCTGTAATGGGCCCATAGCTGGTCGCCGGCATCGTAGTGCCACCACTCGCTCGGCAAGTTGGTAAAGCCCTGTTCCCGCATGGCGCCATGGAGGCGGCGGCGGTTGTCGCGGGCCTGCCGCTGTCGGGCGTCCGGGCGAGAAATCGCTTCCAGCGCGACCGTATGGGAGGCCGGCACGGCCTCGTCGAACAGGGTGCCCATGTCCAGCGGCAGCCCGTCGGCATCGCTCAGGGTCACATCCACGGCACCGCCGGTGAGGTGGGGGCTCGGCGAGCTCGCCTCGCGACTGGGCACGGAAACGAATTCTCGCGTTCGTTCCAGCAGTGACTCGTCGCTGAGTTCGGGATGGTGAGAGCGGATGGCCTCCTGCAGCGTATCGAAGAGGTACTGCTGCACGCGCCAGGGCCGCCAGCCGTCCAGGATTACCAGCCCGACCTCCGCGGGCAGGGAGCGTGCCACCTTCAGCAGCCGCCGATAGACCCCTTCACGGACATAGCATTCGTTGATTGCCCCGGGAATGTCCTGCTTGGCATAGACCGGGAAAACCTTGATCGGTGACGGTGCCAGGCTCAACGGAACCAGGGGCTCGTCACTTCCCGTGATGGGGATGCGGCTCACCACCGACCAGTCGGGGTCGGGGTGGCGGACGATGGGCGATGACAGTGAGCGGTTCACGACGGTCTCCATGGGGTCAGCCAAGCTGGGTCGGTAGCCAGAGGTTCAGGGAAGGGAAGAGGATGAGCAGGATCAGTACCAGTATCGCCGTCACCACGAACGGCCCGAAGAGGATCACCGCCAGATCGATGAGCAGCAGGCTGCTGGCAACAGTTAAAGACACGGACCGGCAGATGGCCAGTACGCGAGAGTTCGAAAACGCCATAGTGGATGCCATCTGTCATGGGGCAGGGGGGAGTAGCCCCTGCCCGAACTGCAAGACGTCTTGAGGACGGCGCGGCTTACTCGGCCAGGTGGGTCATCCCGGCATCCTCGAGCGCCATGTCGATGAAGGAAGGATCGATGTCCTGCTCGCCGAGCCATTCCAGGTAGGCCGGCTGGCCCTGCTCGCGGAACGCTGCCAGCGCGTCCTCGGATGGCCGGATCACCTCCATGCCCTGTTCCTCGAGGTAGGCGATGCGCTCGTCGACCCGGGTCTCGTTGTGCTCGCGGGCCATCTGGTTGGCCTCCGAGACCGCCTCCAGGAAGGCCTCGCGCGTCGCGTCGTCCCAGCCGTCGATCAGGCGCCGTTGCCGACCAGGAACTGGTCCGAGTACTGGATGTTGGCCAGCGTCAGGTAGTCCTGCACCTCGTAGAGGCTGCCCATGATGATGTACATCGGCGGGTTCATCTGGCCATCGGCGACACCGGTCTTCAGCGCCATGTAGACCTCGGTCCAGGGGATCGGCGTGCCGGCTTCCTAAAGACCGCTTGGGAAGCACGCGAGATCGTGGCGGTGAGTCGGCTCGCTATCGATTGCTGCCCGTTAGAAGCCGGCTTCTCTCTGGTGACGGATGGCCAGTACCACCACAGTGTCCCCATCGAGACGATACCGGGCGATGTAAGCGCTATTACCAAAATCAATCAGCCAATCCCGGTATTCCTCGGATAGATCATCAATCGGGCGGCCGATATGTGGGAATTTTCCAAGCTCCTCGAGGCCCTGGATGAGCGCCTTAGCGGCTCTCTCGGCTGCTGCTGGATTCTTCGGCCGCAGGAACTCACGCAGTCGCTCCAGATCCCGTATTGCTGACGGGGAAAAGATCACTTGTGGCATGTTGGTGCGGACACCTCATCATCCTTTCCCCAGCTGCCCAGCCACTGCTCGACTTCGTCAGCGGTCGTATGCACGCCAGTCGCTTGGTAATCCTCCCAAACCTTGAGCGTTTCCTGCCTGAACATCTCTCGTCTTTCCTCTCGCTCCACATACTGCTCAATGGCCTCACGCATGAGCCAGTGTGCCGAGCGCTGACGGGCGTCGGCCAGATTCTGCACCCGTCCTTTCAGATCGTCGTCGAGTTTGATGGATGTTGGTTTTGCCATGCCGACCTCCGTAGCAAAAGGTAATACCTATTGTTACTATAGGTCTTGTCGGCTGATCTGTCGATGGCCAGCCCACAAGAAAGAAACCCTTGGTGCCGCGAGCATCGTAGCTGCTTGGCAATTCTGTCGCGGCACGGCCGACAACCCTGGAAACCCATGGAAGAGGAGAGGAGGCGAGACTCGCGGCCGACACCATGCCGGCACTGGCTCGATCCGATCATCCGGGATCCTACTTCATCGGGCCCCGTGTGATTGACCACCCGATTGGTTCGGGAAGTAGCCTGCCAAAGCTGATGTTGGTGACGGTTGAGCGAGCGGCTCGATAAGCCTCTTTACCGATACAGAATAGATCAATGTCGACAGATTCACGAAACTCATCAAGTTCGAGCGCGATGCGGGTTCCTCCCCCGAACAAAATGTTGTTCTCACAAAGGAAGTCAGGATCAAAACTCGCGAGGATATTGCTGATCGCTTTATGATAAGGGCGGCTATACATTACGTCATCAAGCCACGAGAAGATGGCCGTGACCGTAGATGCGGGCCAGTTTTTTAATTAATGCGAGTTCATCCTCGCTCAGCCGTTTTTTCTCAATAAAACGCCATCTCTCTTCATAGAGGCGAAACGCTATCTCGGGATCGACATAATCCTCTGCACGATCCCAAAGAATGGCATCGAGCTCTGGATAGGCATGTCGATTGATTGGAGGGATAGTCATAGATGCGCCAACGGTTAATCGGAGGGTGGTTTGCAATTAATTTTAATTATAGCTGGTTGGGCTGGTGAACGTCAAAAAGCTACCTGATTACTCATGTTGATCAGCCCCCACCACGCCAGCTTGTCCTATACTGAGGTTATATCCAGTAGAGGAGCCGACGTCATGGCACGTAATCCTATCCAGTTTCAGCCCGGCCTGTCGCTGCCGGCCTTCCTCGACCAGTACGGCACGGAAGAGCAGTGCCGGGCGGCGCTCTATCGGTATCGTTGGCCCAAGGGCTTCGTCTGCCCCGACTGCGGCAACACGACCTGCTGCCAGCTTTCGCGGGGGCTCTACCAGTGCCATCGCTGCCATCATCAGACCTCGCTGACGGCCGGTACCATCTTCCATGGCACGCACTTGCCGCTGACCACCTGGTTTCTGGCGATCTACCTGCTCACGCAGCGCAAGAGTGGCATCTCGGCGCTGCAGCTGTCCCGGGAGCTCGGCGTCGCCTACAACACCGCCTGGAAGCTCAAGCACAAGGTGCTGCAGGTCATGCACGAGCGCAACCAGGGAGAGACGCTCTCAGGACGCATCGAGATCGATGATGCCTACCTGGGCGGCGAACGGCCGGGAAAGCGCGGGCGCGGCGCTGAGCGCAAGTTCCCGTTTGTCGCCGCCGTGCAAACCGATGAAGACGGCCATCCGCAGCGTGTCCAGCTGCGCCGCGTGAACGGCTTTACCCTTGACGAGATACGTCGCTACGCCCACCAGGCCATTGCGCCCGGGAGTCAGGTCATCAGCGATGGCCTCGGGTGTTTCCGAGCCTTCGACACGCCCACCTACGTCCATGATCGCCACGTCACCGGGGGTGGGCGTGCCAGCGTGGCGAACCCAGAGTTCAACTGGGTCAACACGCTGCTCGGTAACGTGAAGAACGCCATCACTGGCACTTACCATGCCATCCGCGGGCAGCATGCCACACGCTACCTGGCCGAGTTCGAGTACCGCTTCAATCGGCGCTACGACCTCAAGGCCATGATCCCCCGCTTTCTCACCGTGGCGGCGAAAACGCCGCCTATGCCATACCGGTTCCTGAAGATGGCTGAGCCTTATGCGTAATCAGGAAAAGCTATGCGTGCCAGAGGGTCGCGCTTTATTGCCAGGCCTACGCTAGATTCGCAACCCCCGCCTCACAGGAGCGCAAGATGTTTGCCATCGATACCGATGCCCTGGTGGCAGATCTGCTGGCGATTCCCTCGCCCTCCCTGCATGGCCAGCCCATGGTGGACTGGCTGGTGCCCCGGCTGGAGGCGGCAGGACTGACGGTGGCGACGACTGCCCGCGGTAACCTGTATGCGCAGCGGCCGGGCGATACACCGTCTCGCGCGGGGTAGGGCAGGTCGTAGATGCGCTGGCAGGTGGTCATGCTCATCAGCAGGCGAATCGGGAAGCGGCACATCAGCGCGAGCAGCGGGGCGGGGCAGTGGATCGGGTGGGCGTTCGAGGCCGTCCCGGGCGTGCCCGAAGCCCCTGTTTTGGCTACACTGTCGCCCCCAGCCACCGCCGCAATCCGGGATCATCCGATGTCACACTACTACCGCCTGGTGGTTTCCTGTCCCGACCGCCTGGGCATCGTCGCCAGGGTCTCCAACTTCATCGCCGGGCACGGCGGCTCGATCACCGAGGCCAGCCAGCACTCCGACCTGGAGGGCGGGCGCTTCTTCATGCGCTACGAGATCCTGGCCGACTCCGTGGGCATGCCGCCCGACGCGCTGCGCGAGGCGTTCGCGCCCGTTGCCTCCGAGTTCGAGATGACCTGGGCGCTTACCGATACTCGCCAGCGGCGGCGGGTGGTGCTGATGGTGTCGCGGGAGACCCACTGCCTGGTGGACCTGCTCTATCGCTGGACGGCGGGGGAGCTCGACTGCGACATCGCCGGCGTGATCTCCAACCACGAGGACATGCGTGGCCTGGTGGAGTGGCACGGCATCACCTACCACCATGTGCCGGTCAAGGCCGACGACAAGCAGGCCGCCTTCGCCGAGGTGCAGCGGCTGGTCGACGAGGCCCACGCCGACTGCGTGGTGCTGGCGCGCTACATGCAGATCATGCCGCCCGAACTCTGCCAGCGCTTCCAGGGGCGGATGATCAACATCCACCACAGCTTCCTGCCATCGTTCGCGGGCGCGAGGCCCTACCACCAGGCCCACCAGCGCGGCGTCAAGCTGATCGGCGCCACCTGTCACTACGTCACCGAGGAGCTCGATGCCGGGCCGATCATCGAGCAGGACATCCACCGGGTCAGCCACTGCCACACGCCCAGCGACCTGGTGCGCTTCGGCCGCGATGTGGAGAAGGCCGTGCTGGCCCGCGGCCTGCGCTGGCACCTGGAGGATCGCGTGCTGATTCACGGCAACAAGACCGTGGTCTTTGCCTGACGGAGTGACCTCATGACGATTGCCGAGCCGGTTCTCGCCCCCTGGCTGCTGTGGCTCTGCGGCCTGGTCTCGCTGGCGGTGGTTGGCCTGGCGTTGAGCCGCCGGCCGTGGGTCGCGCTGCTCGACGACCACGCCCTGCAGCACCGCTGGCTCGCCGCCACCGTGATGGTGATGCTGCTCTGGCAGCTGCGCGCCCAGGCGGTGGACTGGCTGACCCTGCACCTGATGTTCACCGCCCTGCTGACCCTGGTCTTCAAGGCACCGCTGGCGCTGCTCTCGATTACCGCGATCAATATCGCCATGGTGCTGCTGGGGCGCATCGAGTGGCCGCTGCTGGGCGTCAACGTGCTGATCACCGGAGTGGTACCGGCGCTGGTGATGGGCATCGTCTGGCGGCTGGTCGACCGGCGCCTGCCCGACAACCTGATGGTCTTCCTGTTCGTCTGCGCGTTCTTCGGCTCGGCGCTCGCCACCCTGGCGGCGGGCCTGGCCGCCGTGGGGCTGATGGCGCTGGGCGCCATGGATACCGAGGCGTTGCGCCAGGCGCTGGAGTACGCCCGCTTCCTGCCGCTGCTGATGCCCTCCGAGGCCTTCATTACCGGCATGCTGATGAGCATCCTGCTGGTCTATCACCCCGGCTGGGTCGCGACCTTCAACGATCATCGGTATATCGATACCAAGTGAGTGGCCTGACACCAAGGGTTTAGCAACCAATCTCTGTGCAAGTGCGGTTCCCAGACTAGGTTCAGGTCACCTGTAGGAGCGGTGCTTGCACCGCGAAATGCGGAGATCGGTAGACAATCGCCATGCAAGCACGGTTCCTACAAGGAGTTCAGCGGTGGCTTCAGCCCCCTGTAGGAGCGGTGCTTGCACCGCGAAAGGCGGAGGTCTCCAAATCTGTGGGAGCGGTCGGTTCGACGACTCGACTTGCACCGCGAAAGGTGGAACACACAGTCAATGGGAATTGGCAACCTATCGCCGTGCAAGCACGGCTCCCACAAGAAGTTCAGTGGCGATATCAGTACCTGTGGGGGCGGGCGGTTCGACGGCATTGTGGGAGCGGTCGGTTCGACGACTCGACTTGCACCGCGAAAGATTGAGCGCACTGAATCGCCGTGCAAGCACGGTTCCTACAAGGAGTTCAGCGGTGGCTTCAGCCCCCTGTAGGAGCGGTGCTTGCACCGCGAAAGGTGTAGGGCTCCGAATCTGTGGGAGCGGTCGGTTCGACGACTCGACTTGCACCGCGAAAGTCGGAGCGCACAGACAATGGGAATTGGCAACCTATCGCCGGCTCCCACATCCACCTCCCTACAGCCACGCCGCATTCCAGTATGGGTAGTCCATGATGTTGTCCACCAGGCCTGCCCGCAGGGGATTGGCCACGATATAGCGGGCAACCGACTTCAGGTCCTCCTCCTTCCTCAGGGCATGGTCATGAAAACCGCGCTGCCACACGGCTTCGCCGATATCGCAGGCTACCTTGGCCTTGTAGAGCTTTACCGTGGTAGAAATCGAAGCCCCCTTGAGCTGAATCAGCCAGTGCAGGTGGTCAGGCATCAGCACAAAACTCAGGGTATCCGCATGCCGTTGAACCGCATCGCAATACAGGTAGCGGCAGGCCAGGCATGCCTTGAGCGGGTTCCGGAAATGAGGTTCCCGATCATGGGTGACGATCGTCAGCAAGTAGCAGTACCCGGGAATGGACCTGCGGCCCTTTCGAAGATCATGGCTGTGGGGTTGTGGCATGCATTTGGATCCCTCTGATTGCCGTGATTTTCAGTCTAGCGACTTGCACCGCGAACTGCGCAGGCCGGCAGCCAATCGCCGTGCAAGCACGGCTCCCACAAGGAGTTCAGTGCAGGCTTCAGCCCCCTGTAGGAGCGATGCTTGCACCGCGAAATGCGCAGGCCGGCAGCCAATCGCCGTGCAAGTCGAGGCGTCGAACCGACGGCTACCACAACAGGTTCATGTCACCTGCCCCCTCCCTGTAGGAGCGATGCTTGCATCGCGAAATGCGCAGGCCGGCAGCCAATCGCCGTGCAAGCACGGCTCCCGCAAGGAGTTCAGTGCAGGCTTCAGCCCCCTGTAGGAGCGATGCTTGCATCGCGAAATGCGCAGACCAGCAGCGAATCGCCGTGCAAGTCGAGACGTCGAACCGACGGCTCCTACAAGGTCCTAGATTGGCAGTGAGAGCTGCTGTCGTGCTTCCTCGGGCACCAGGCGCACGCCGACGCCGAGCAGGCGTACCGGGCGTCGGGCGCGGGCCCAGGCCTGTTCCAGCAGGCGGGTGTAGCTCTCGGCATCGGGGCTGAGGCCGCGGCTTTCCAGGGTGGTGAGGCTGAAGTCGTCGAAGCGCACCTTGACGAAGAGTCCGGCCATGGGCGGGTGGCCGTGGCGTTCCAGGCGGCCCTGCAGCTTGTCGCAGAGCGGGGCGAGGGCGGCGCTGGCGGTGGCGAGGTCGGGGAGGTCGTGGTCGAAGGTGCTCTCCACGCTGACCGACTTGCGCTCACGCTCGATGCGCAACGGGCGATCATCGATGCCGCGGGAAAGCTCATACAGCCGGCGGCCGAACTTGCCGAAGTCGTCCAGCAGGCGCTCGATGGGACGCGTTCGCAGGTCGGCGCAGGTGCGGATGCCCATGGCGTCGAGCTTCGCGCCGGTGGCCGGCCCCACGCCGTGGAGCTTCTTGACCGGCAGGTCGCGCACGAAGGCGTCGACCTGCGTCGGCGGGATCACCGTCAGGCCGTCGGGCTTCTCCCAGTCGCTGGCGATCTTGGCCAGGAACTTCGACGGCGCCGCGCCCACCGAGACGGTGATACCCGTGCGCCGATAGCACTCCTCCTTGAGCCAGCGGGCCATCCAGGTGGCGCTGCCGCGAAACCCCTCCACCTCGGTGACGTCAAGGAAGGCCTCGTCCAGCGACAGCGGCTCCACCAGCGGGGTGAGCTCGTGGAACACCGCCTGGATCTGCCGCGACACCTCGCGGTACTTCTCGAACTGGCCGCGCATCAGCGTCAGGTGCGGGCAGAGGCGCAGCGCCCGGGCGGTGGGCATGGCGGAGTGGATGCCGTAGGTACGGGCGGGGTAGTTGCAGGTGGCGATCACCCCGCGCTGCTCCCGCGAGCCGCCGATGGCCAGCGGGATGTCGCGCAGGGCGGGGTTGTCACGCATCTCCACCGCGGCGAAGAAGCAGTCACAGTCGGCGTGGAGGATCTTGCGGACGCGCTCGGTCATGGGGCGAGGGGCAGCCGGCGTCGATCAGAGCGCCTGGCCGCTGCCGCCACGGATCACGCCCACGCCGATGCCCTCGATCTCCAGCGGGTCATGGCGCAGGTCCACCTCGAGGGGCGCGAAGTCGGGGTTCTCGGCCTCCAGGGTGACCACATGGCCCTGGCGGTGGAAGCGCTTGACGGTGACTTCGTCCTCCAGGCGCGCCACCACGATCTGGCCGTCGCGGATGCGCTCGGTGCGGTGCACGGCCAGCAGGTCGCCCTCGAGGATGCCGGCATCCTTCATGGAGAGGCCGCGCACCCGCAGCAGGTAGTCGGCCCGAGGGGTGAAGTACTCCGGGGGCAGCGGGCAGTAGCGGTCGATGTGCTCGGCGGCGAGTATCGGGCTGCCGGCGGCCACCTCGCCGATGATCGGCAGGCCCTGGACCGGCTCGTTCAGCCCCTCCTCGTTGGCCGCCTCCGGCTCCTGGGCGGGCAGGCGGATGCCCCGGGAGGTCCCGCGGATCACCTTGATCGCCCCCTTGCGCTCCAGGGCGCGGAGGTGCTCCTCGGCGGCATTGGGGGACTTGAACCCCAGCGCCCGGGAGATCTCCGCCCGAGTCGGCGGGTAGCCCAGCTCGTTCATGGTCTTGACGATGAAGTCGTACACGTTCTGCTGCCGGGCCGTGAGTGAGCGACTCATGGGGCCTCCAGGGTCGTTAACCAGGGGGTGGCGAGCGCCTCGCCACATGTCTGATCAAGTATACAGCATGTCTTTCTGTCCAGTAAAAGTGTAGCCGCTCGACGCCGTGTATTGCCGTTTCAAACACCCACCCCCCTGCGGCATTGAGCCGCGCCCTTGGCTGTCATACACTCGCGGCATATTCAAACAATTGTTTCCAATGATGTGGAGCCGATGCCCATGGCCCAGCAGCCCGACACCGTCACGCGCATCCTCGATACCGCCGAGGTGCTGTTCGCCGAACGTGGCTTCGCCGAGACCTCGCTGCGTCACATCACCAGCAAGGCCAAGGTCAACCTGGCGGCGGTCAACTACCACTTCGGCTCCAAGAAGTCGCTGATCCAGGCGGTGTTCGCGCGCTACCTCGATCCCTTCACCGTGCGCTTCCACGCCGCCCTCGACGAGCTCGAGGCGGACCACGCGGGGGGCGTCATCCCGCTGGAAGAATTGCTGGAGACCATGGCGCGCAGCGTGCTCGAGGTGCCGGCGGAGCGCAACAGCCTCAAGGGGTTCATGCGCCTGCTGGGGCTCGCCTACAGCCAGGCCCAGGGCCACCTGCGGCGCTACATCCAGGAGGAGTACGGCAGCGTCTTCACCCGCTTCACCGAGCTGGTGCGCCGCGCCACGCCGGAACTGCCCGATGCCGAGCGCTTCTGGCGGCTGCACTTCATGCTGGGCACGGTGATCTTCACGCTCTCCGGCCTGGATGCCCTGCGCGACATCGCCGAGAAGGACTACGGCGAGCACGTCAGCGTGCGCGACCTGGTGCGTCGTCTGCGCCCGGTGGTGGTGGCGGCCATGAACGCGCCGCTGCCCGAGCCTGCCCCGGCCCGGCGCGAGGCCGGCTGATGCGCACGCCCTTGCTCACCGAACTGCCGCCGGCGGAGGGCGTGTGGCTGGAGATCGACACGGCCGCCCAGCGGCTCAGCGTCTGGCGGGGGCGCGAGGTCGAGTGGTCCTGCGAGGTCTCCACGGCGGCCAACGGCACCGGGGAAGAGGAGGGCAGCGGCGCCACGCCGCTGGGCTGGCACACCATTCGTGCCGCCATCGGCGCGGGCAACAAGCCGGGGTCCGTCTACCGCGGCCGCCGGCCCACCGGCGAGGTCTACAGCGAGGCCCTGGCCGCCGAGCACCCGGGGCGCGACTGGATCCTCACCCGCATCCTCTGGCTCAGCGGCCTGGAGCCAGGCCGCAACCGCGGCGGCAGCGTTGACTCCCAGCGGCGCTATATCTACCTGCACGGCACCCCGCCGAGCGAGCCCATGGGCATTGCCCGCTCCCATGGCTGCATCCGTGTGCGCGATAGTGAGCTGCTGGCGCTGTTCGAGATCGCCCTGCCGGGCACACCGGTCTGGCTGCATGGTTGAGGGGTAAGCGGCCAAGCAGCCAAGCAGCCAAGCAGCCAAGCAGCCAAGCAGCCAGACTTTGCGACTTTATAGAGATCTTTCATTGACGCCTTGATGGGCGATGCCATCATCCTGCTCGGCGCTCGGCGCTCGGCGCTCGGCGCTCGGCGCTCGGCGCTCGGCGCTCGGCGCTCGGCGCTCGGCGCTCGGCGCTCGGCGCTCGGCGTTAAATCACGCCGCCTCGCTCTTGAGCAGCGGCCAGGCGCCCTGTTTAGAGGCTTCCAGGATCACCACCTCGACGATGGTGCCATCCTTTGCGTAGCTGATATGCGTATTCCAGTCCTGTGAGCGTTCACGAGCTATCGGCTTGTCGGCAAGGTGCAGTACCAGGATGTCATCCGCCTCGTCATAGGTGGTGCGCATGATCAAGCCTCCCATTGGATCAGGTTCCTGGTCCTTTATATCCTCGGCTGGCCGCTTGGCCGCTTGGCCGCTTGGCCGCTTGGCCGCTTGGCCGCTTGGCCGCTTGGCCGCTTGGCCGCTTTGTCAGATCACGCTCCCCAGCTCGAAGATCGGCAGGTACATCGAGATCACCAGGCCGCCGACCAGCACACCCAGCACCACGATGATGAAGGGCTCGAGCAGCGAGGTGAGGGTATCCACCTTGTTGTCGACTTCCTCCTCGTAGTAGTCCGCCACCCGGTTGAGCATGGCGTCCAGCGAGCCCGCCTCCTCGCCGATCCCCACCATCTGCACCGCCAGCGCCGGGAACTGGTCGGTCATGCGCATGGCGAAGTTGAGCTGCTGGCCGGTGGCCACGTCCTCGCGGATCTGGGCGATGGCGCGCTCGTAGACCATGTTGCCCGCCGCGCCCTCGGCGGTCTCCAGCGCCTCCACCAGCGGCACGCCAGCGCCGAAGGTGGTGGCGAGCGTGCGCGAGTAGCGCGCCACCGAGGACTTGTCGAGGATGTCGCCGATCACCGGGATGCGCAGCGACATCTTGTGCATGCGGTAGCGGAAGGCCTTGGATTTCTTCATGCCGGTGCGGAGGAAGAAAACAAGGGCCATCACGCCGAGCACGCCCCACCACCAGTATTGCTGGGCGAACTCCGACATCGATATCGTCATGCGGGTCATGGCGGGCAGCTCGGCGCCGAAGCCCTGGAAGAGGCTCTCGAACTGCGGCACCACCTTGATCAGCAGCAGGGCGGTAACGCCGATGCCCACCGCGATGACGGCCGCCGGGTACCAGAGCGCCTTCTTGACCCGGCTCTTGAGCGACTCCATCTTCTCCTTGTAGGCCGCCACCCGCTCGAGCATGTGGTCCAGCGAGCCCGACTGCTCCCCGGCCTCCACCAGGTTGGCGAACAGCCGGTCGAACTGGTCCGGATGGCGCCTCAGCGCCTCGGAGAAGCTCGACCCGGCGGCCACGTCGTTCATCAGCTCCTGCACCAGCGCGCTCATCGCCGGCTTCTTGAGGCTCTCCGCCACCACCTGGAAGGCCTGCAGCACCGGCACGCCGGCGCGGATCATGGTCGCCATCTGGCGGGCGAAGAGCATGATGTCCCGCGGCTTGATCGAGCCCATGCCGCCGCCAATGGCGCTCTTGCGACGGATGTTCTTGATCGCGATGCTCTGGCCCTTGAGGGTATTCTCCACCTCGACCCGCTTGGGCGCGATCATCTCGCCGGCCACCTTGCGACCGTTGGGGCCGAGGCCCGTCCACCGCCAGCGGTAGAGCTTGGTCTTCTGTGACTTGCGCATGGGCTTCGTTGCCATGTTCATTTCCCTGTCCCCGCGTTATGTGTTGTCAGGTCTTGCACGGCGGTTGTTGGATTTTGTGGGTGCCGATTGCTCCTGCAGTTGCTGTAGCCGCCACTGAGCTACTTGTGGGAGCGGTGCTTGCACCGCGAAAGGCGGAGAGCACAAATCGCCGTGCAAGTCGAAGCGTCGAACCGACGGCTCCCACAAAACACCACCCCCAACAAGCACAGCTCTTACAATACCGCGCCGCTTGGCCGCTTGGCCGCTTGGCCGCTTGGCCGCTTGGTCGCTTTTCGCTAGTCCTTCGTCACCCGGTTGACCTCGGCCAGGCTGGTCAGCCCCTGCATTACCTTCAGGAGACCGCTGCGCCGCAGGTCCGGGTGGCCTTCCTTTCTGGCCAGCTGATCAAAGTCCCGCGAGTTGCCGTTGGTCATGATCAGGTGGCTCATGTCGTCAGTGATCGGCACCACCTCGTAGATGCCCACCCGGCCCTTGAAGCCCTGGGTGCAGTGCTTGCAGCCCACCGGCTCGTAGATGGTGGCGCCGGCCACCTCCTCCTCGGTGAAGCCCTGCTGCCGCAGCACCTCGCGGGGGATGTCCGCCGGCTGCTTGCAGCGCTTGCAGAGCCGCCGCGCCAGGCGCTGGGCGATGATCAGGCTCACCGAGCTGGCGATATTGAAGGGCGCCACGCCCATGTTGGCCAGGCGGGTCAGCGTCTCCGCCGCCGAGTTGGTATGCACCGTGCTGAGTACCAGGTGGCCGGTCTGGGCGGCCTTGACGGCGATCTCGGCGGTCTCCAGGTCGCGGATCTCGCCGACCATCACCACGTCCGGGTCCTGACGCAGGAAGGCGCGCAGGGCGCTGGCGAAGTCCAGGCCGATCTTGGGCAGCACGTTCACCTGGTTGACCCCCGGCACCTTGATCTCCACCGGGTCCTCGGCGGTGCAGATGTTGCGCTCCACCTGGTTGAGGATATTGATGCCGGTGTAGAGGGTCACCGTCTTGCCGCTGCCAGTGGGGCCGGTGACCAGGATCATGCCCTGGGGGTCGTCGAGCACCGCCTCGTACATGTCGCGCTGCTCGGGGGTGAAGCCCAGCTGCTCGATGCCCATCTGGGCGGAGCTGGGGTCGAGGATGCGCAGCACCATCTTCTCGCCGTAGACCGTGGGCAGCGAGTTGACGCGAAAGTCGATGGAGCGGGTGGTGGAGAGCTTGAGCTTGATGGCGCCATCTTGCGGCAGGCGGCGTTCCGAGATGTCCAGCCGCGACATCACCTTGAGGCGCGCCGAGATCCGCGAGCGCATGGCGAAGGGCGGGTGGGCCACGTCGTGGAGGATGCCGTCGATGCGAAAGCGCACCCGGTAGCTAGTTTCGTAGGGCTCGAAGTGGATGTCCGAGGCGCCGCGATGGATGGCGTCCAGCAGGATCTTGTTGACGAACTTGACGATGGGCGCGTCATCGCCGGCCGCGGCCACCGCCGCCTGCTCGTCGGTGGCGTCCACCACTCCTTCGTCGTAGGCCAGCTGGCCCACGGCGTCGTCGACGTCGCCCAGCTCATCGAGCATGCTGCGCTCGCTGCGCGCCAGATACCCCTCCAGCACCGGGCCGAGCTGGTCCACCGGGGCCAGCACCCCCTCCGGCGTGAGGCCGGTGGCGAACTGCAGCTCGTCGAGCAGGGCAAGGGTCGAGGGGTAGGGCACCGCCACGGTGAGCCGATGGCCATGGCGCACCAGCGGCAACACCCCCAGCCGGCGCAGGATCTTGTCCGGGTACTCCGCCGCGGGAGGCAGGCTCTCCAGGCGGATGGCGTCCAGGTCGATGATCGGCAGGCCATACTCCCAGGCGGCGGTCAGCGTGGCCTTGCGCGCCGGCACCATGCCCGCCTCGATCAGGTGCTCGAGCAGCGACATCTCCGCCTCGCGGGCTTCAGACTCGGCGCGTACCGCCGCCGCCTCGCCCAGCAGGCCATCGCTCACCAGGCGCCGGGCCAGCCCGCGCAGCCCGTGGCGATGGGTGGCGCCATGCAGCGCCGAGGGCATGGGCGCAGGCTGAGCCGGCGGCATCTCGGGGGACGGGGGACGGTAGTCGTTCATGGCGCCTCATGGTGTCGCAGCAGGGTGCCGCTGGAATGTGTCGTCTGCGCTGATTCTAGCCCCTGTGGCCACCCCCCGCCCAGCGCGGCACCACGATCCTTCAACCTTTTCCTCGCACTTCGGCTCATACAGTAGTATGAAAATTCTGCTACTCACTCACCTTTCGGCTACAATACCCCTTGCAGGGTTGCGAAGCGTAAATTAATGTAACCCTTACCGGGCGGCATGACGCCCGATGAACCCGGTGGCAGGGCAAAGGCTGAGACGGCTCATCCTGCCCACCTAACGTGAACCCGCACGGGCGGCGAGAAGAAGGCAGATGCCAGACGCGCCACGGCGGACAGGAGCAAGGGGCAGGGCCATGAAGAAACAAGGCATGCAGAAATACGTGAAGACCGGGCAGGGCGGTTTTACCCTGATCGAACTGATGATCGTGGTGGCGATTATCGGGATTCTGGCGGCGATTGCGATTCCGAGGTATCAGGATTATACGGTTAGGGCTAGAGTAACTGAAGGTTTAAGTTTAGCTTCTCCTGCGAAAGTTTTAGTTGCGGAGAATGCTTTTGCTGGTGAAGCTGATTTAAGTACTGGCTGGACAATACCTGGCGCAACTACAAATGTAACCTCAGTTGCAGTTAATGCGGCAGGTACGATAACTATTACTTACACTGCTGAAGCCAACAATATTGTTTTGACACTAGTTCCGGCTAATACTGGCGTGGCTTCCACCGACAATATCACATGGACGTGTTCACAAACTTCAGCTGTTCCAGAGACCCAGTTGCCTAGTGAGTGCAGAGTGTGATGAGCTAGTTATGGGAAGACCTCCATTTCCCACCTAGCCTGAATCAACCAGCGGCCGGCAGAGATGCCGGCCGCTGGCGTTTTGGGCTTCTTTCCTTCCCACCTGGCCAGGCTAATCGGGGACAGACCCTGATGGATCCCCACGAAATAGATAAGAAAATCAGGATGATATGATTGAAAAGACCTGCATGGGTCGGCATGTTGTTAATCGCCAAACAAACAATATGCCTAAGGAGGA
>NZ_JARANW010000018.1:0-75838 GCF_029889825.1 Halomonas sp. 11-S5 | reverse complement strand
TCCTTGACGAGTCGCTTGCCTTGAATGTTTCAGTGACTGGTCACCAACATCCCGACAAGCGCCCACATGAATTACCTGATCGATTGTTAAAGAGCGGCTCCGGGCTCGAATAAAGAAAGCGCGGAGCGTCTCGCTGTTGCCGTCGTGCCCGGCTGCTTCTGATGAAGCGGCGGTCTCGTCGGCGCCCTGCGAGGAAGGCGTATTCTACGTGATCGGCTGTCGGTGTCAACCCTGCGAGGCGTTCCGAAGAAGCGTCTTGGGCGATCATCGTGCCATCGAGATGGCGGCCGATAGAGCCCTCAGCTGATTCAAGAAAAGCCCTCAGCGGGTCTCTGTCACGAGTGGCGTGCATTCTACCGAATGCGGCGAGTTCGTCAAGCGGGAATTTCCAGAACTTCTTCGAAAAACCCAAATGGAAACAAGCATTTCTGCCACTTATCACCGCCTGCAACGTTGCCCGTTGCCGGCAGCGAGTGCGTACTCTACGGATTCCCACGGGACCACGCAAGACCCTCGGGAAGAAATATGTCGCGCCGACCGCCTGTGGATGACTTGGCCCGCCGGCAGAGACGAAAACGCCCGCGCGAGGCGGGCGTCGTGGGTAGGGAGGCCTTGCCGACAAGGGTCAGGCGATGGTCACCCGGGCATAGCGCTTCTTGCCCGCCTGGATGACATAGCTGCGCCCGGTCTCCAGCATGTGGTCGCGCTGGACCACGTCGCCGTTCACCTTGACCCGGCCGTTACCCAGCATGTCCTTGGCCTGGGCGCTGTTGTTGGCCAGACCCGCGCGGTTCAGCACCGCGGCGATGGGCGCCTGGGCACCGCCCTCGAAGTCGACCTCGACCTCGGGCAGGTCCTCAGGCAACTCCCCCTCGGCCAGCTGGTTGCCGGCAGAGCGGTGGGCGTTGGCCGCCGCCTCTTCGCCGTGATAGCGGCCGATCAGCTCGCGGGCGAGGATCATCTTGATGTCACGGGGGTTGGCACCGGCCTCGGCATCGCGCTTGAGCGCCTCGATCTCCTCATTGGGCTTGAGCGAGAGCAGCTCGAAGTAGCGCCACATCAGGCTGTCGGGCATCGAGACCAGCTTGTTGAACATCGCCCCCGGCGCCTCGTCGACCCCGACATAGTTGCCCAATGACTTGGACATCTTCTGCACGCCGTCCAGCCCCTCGAGCAGCGGCATGGTGATCACCACCTGGGGCGCCTGACCGAAGTGCTTCTGGACCTCGCGACCCATCAGCAGGTTGAACTTCTGGTCGGTACCGCCGAGTTCCACGTCGGCCTCCAGCGCCACGGAGTCGTACCCCTGCACCAACGGATAGAGGAACTCGTGAATGGAGATCGGCTGACCCGCGCTGTAGCGCTTGTCGAAGTCGTCGCGCTCGAGCATGCGCGCCACCGTGCTCTGGCCGGCCAGCTCGATCATGTCGGCCGCACTCATGGCGGAGAACCACTCGGCATTGAAGCGCACCTCGGTCTTGTCGGGATCGAGGATCTTGAACACTTGCTCCCTGTAGGTCTGGGCGTTGGCCTTGACCTCCTCCTCGGTGAGCGGCTTGCGCGTCACGTTCTTGCCGGTGGGATCACCGATGCGGCCGGTAAAGTCGCCGATCAGGAAGATGACCTCGTGGCCCAGGTCCTGAAACTGGCGCATCTTGGTCAGCAACACGCTGTGCCCCAGGTGCAGGTCCGGCGCGGTGGGGTCAAAGCCCGCCTTGATGCGCAACGTGCGCCCGGACTCCAGCTTCTTGACCAGCTCCTCCTCGAGCAATATCTCGTGGGTGCCGCGGTTCAGCAGCGCCAGGGCGCCAGCAACATCGGTCATTGTCTCCTCTCCACTCAGCAGGCGGCCCGCGGCCCCGCGGGCACTCGGTAGTCGAATGGTCGGGGATGTTACCATGTCCGGCCATCCACGGTTGAGCCCGCCCGGGAGTCCCCATGAGCCTCTTCATCGGCCTGATGTCAGGTACCAGCCTCGACGGCATCGATGCCGCCCTCGTCGAGATCCGGGAGGGCGGCACACCCCGCCTGGTCGCCACCCATGAGACGCCGATGCCCGAGACGCTGCGCGACCTGCTGTGGCGGCTCTGCCATGCCGACCGGGTGGCCTTTGCCGAACTGGCGGCCGCCGAGGACGCCTTCTGCCGCCTGCAGGCCGCTACCGTCGAGGCACTGATCGCCTCGAGCGGGGTGGAGAGAGCGGCCATCTCGGCCATCGGCAGCCATGGCCAGACCATCGAGCACGCCCCGCGAGGCCATGACGGCGGCCCGGCCTATACCCTGCAGCTCGACAACCCGAGCCTGCTGGCCGAACTCACCGCTCGCCCGGTAGTGGCCGACTTCCGGCGTCGCGACCTGGCCGCCGGCGGCCAGGCCGCGCCCCTGGCGCCGGCCTTCCATGAGGCGCTGTTGCGGGTGCACGGCGAATGGCGCCTGGTGCTCAACCTCGGCGGCTTCGCCAACCTGACCCTGCTGCCGCCCGCCGAGGACGAACGCGCGCCGCTGGGCTTCGACACCGGCCCGGCCAATGCCCTGCTGGATGCCTGGCATGCCCGGCATCGCGGGGGACGCTTCGATGCCGGCGGCGCTTGGGCGGCCTCGGGACGGGTCGACGAGGCGCTGCTGGAACGGCTGCTGGCGGAGCCCTTCTTCCACCTGCCACCGCCGCGCAGCACGGGCCGGGAGCTCTTCCACCTGGACTGGCTGCAGGGGCACCTGCAAGGCAGGGAAGCCCCGCAGGACGTCCAGGCCACTTTGGCCGAGTTGACCGCGGCCAGCGTGGCGCTCGGCGTGGGGATGGCCCGGGAGCGACTCGATGCCCCGCCGGCCGCGGTGCTGGTGCCCTGCGGCGGCGGCACCCGCAATCCGGACCTGCTCTCCCGCCTGGCCCGCCGGCTGCCCGAGACACCGCTGGTTCCCGGGGACGACTGGGGCTGGCCCGCCGAGTGGCTGGAGGCCGGCGCCTTCGCCTGGCTGGCGTGGCGGCGACTGGCCGGACTGCCCGGCAACCTGCCCTCGGTGACCGGCGCCGCCGGCCCTCGGGTGCTGGGCGGCCTATACACCTCCTGAGCCTCGGGCGCCCTAGAAGTCGTCCTCGCCGCGCAGCGACAGATGGCTGGCCGCTTCCCGGGCCTGGCTCACGCCCTCGCTGCTCTCGTCGCCATACTTGATCATCATGCGCAGGTCATTGGCCGAATCGGCATGCACCAGCGCCACTTCCTCGGTGATCTTGCCGGCCTTGAAGAGATCGAAGAGCGCCTGGTCGAAGGTCTGCATGCCGAGGTCCCGCGAGCGGGTCATGACATTCTTGATCTCGGAGACCTCCCCCTTGCGCACCAGGTCACCGATCAGCGGCGACTTGAGCATGATCTCGATAGCCGGGCAGCGTCCGCCGTCCACCGTGGGCAGCAACTGCTGGGCGACGATGGCCCGCAGGTTGAGCGAGAGGTCGAGCCACACCTGGGCATGTCGCTCGATGGGAAAGAAGTTGATGATACGATCCAGTGCCTGGTTGGCATTGTTGGCATGCAGGGTCGCCAGGCAGAGGTGGCCGGTCTCGGCAAAGGTCAGGGCGTGCTCCATGGTCTCGCGGGTACGCACCTCGCCGATCAGGATCACGTCCGGTGCCTGGCGCAGGGTGTTCTTCAGCGCCACCTCGAAAGATTCGGTGTCGATGCCGACCTCGCGCTGATTGATGATCGCCTTGCGGTGCGGGTGCACGTACTCGATGGGATCCTCAACGCTGATGATGTGGCCCCCCAAGGTTTCATTGCGCTGCTGGATCATCGACGCCAGAGTGGTCGACTTGCCGGTGCCAGTCCCCCCGACCACGAATACCAGGCCGCGCTTGTTATTGGCCAGATCGCCGAGCGTGGCGGGTAGCGACAGCTCTTCCAGATGAGGAATCTCGAAGCCAATACGCCGGATCACCATGGCCATCTGGTTGCGCTGCTGGAAGGCACTGACGCGGAAGCGCCCCTTGCCCCGGAGGCTCAGCGCGAAGTTCGCCTCGTGCTCGACTCGGAAGCGTTCCCGCAACGTATCGGGAATCGAGGCACCGACCAGTTCGGTGACCTGTGCCACGCTGAGCCCCTGTTCGCCCAGGGGGGTGAGCTGGCCGGCCATCTTCAAGGTCGGTGGCGCATTCACGGAGATCAGCAGATCCGACGCCTCCTTCTGCACCATGATATCCAGCAGCTGGTAGAGCCATTCTGTTGCCGTCATGTCCCTGCTCCTTTTTTTGATTGTGTCTTCCTCAGCTCGCCAGCACGCCCTTGGCCTTGGCCTGGGCCTCGTCGCGCTCCACCATGTTGTCCGTCACCAGGCGCGCCAGCGAGGAATCCAGCGTCTGCATGCCCAGGTTGCCACCGGTCTGGATCGCCGAGTAGATCTGCGCCACCTTGTCCTCGCGGATCAGGTTACGCACCGCCGCGGTGGCCACGAGGATCTCGTGAGCCGCCACCCGGCCACCGCCCTGGCGCTTGAGCAGGGCCTGGGAGATCACTGCCTGCAATGACTCGGAGAGCATCGAGCGCACCATGGACTTCTCATCACCGGGAAAGACATCGATGATCCGGTCGATGGTCTTGGCCGCCGAGGTAGTGTGCAGGGTGCCGAACACCAGGTGGCCGGTCTCGGCGGCGGTGAGGGCCAGCCGAATCGTCTCCAGGTCGCGCAGCTCGCCGACCAGGATGATATCCGGGTCCTCGCGCAGGGCGCTGCGCAGCGCCGGGGCGAAGCCAAGGGTGTCGCGGTGCACCTCGCGCTGATTGACCAGGCAGCGCTTGCTGCGATGAACGAACTCCACCGGGTCCTCGATGGTGAGGATATGCTCGAAGCGGTTGTCGTTGATGTAGTCGATCATCGCCGCCAGCGTGGTGCTCTTGCCCGAGCCGGTGGGACCGGTAACCAACACCAGGCCACGAGGCAGCATGGAGAGCTGGCGAAAGACCGTGCCCATGCCCAGGTCCTCCAGGGTCAGCACCTCGGTGGGGATGGTACGGAACACCGCCCCGGCCCCGCGGGCCTGATTGAAGACGTTGACACGGAAGCGCGAGACGCCCGGCACTTCGAAAGAAAAGTCGGTCTCGAAGAACTCCTCGTAGTCGCGACGCTGGCGGTCCGCCATGATGTCGTAGATCAGCTTGCGGACCTCGCGGTCCTCCATGGCCGGCACGTTGAGCCGGCGGATGTCGCCATCGACGCGAATCATCGGCGGCAGGCCCGCCGAGAGGTGGAGATCCGAGGCCTTCTGTTTTGCCGAGAATGCCAGCAGTTCGGTAATATCCATGCGTTTCCCCTGCTCCCGGGATAAGGTTCCCTTCAGTATGACCAGTATGACAGACACTCAGACATGACGGACCTGGTACTTTCCGAGTCCCTGGCCGCTGCCCGCACCCGGCTCGCCGCGGCGCTGAACGCCGCCAGCCGGCCCGCCGATGCCGCCCGGCTGCTGGCCGTCAGCAAGACCAAGCCCGCCGCCATGATCCGCGAGGCCTGGCACCTGGGCCAGCGCGAGTTCGGCGAGAACTATGTCCAGGAGGCCCTAGACAAGCAGGCCGAGCTGGCGGACCTGGACCCCATCGTCTGGCATTTCATCGGTCCGCTGCAATCCAACAAGACCCGCGACGTGGCCGAGCACTTTGCCTGGGTGCATAGCGTAGACCGTGAGAAGATCGCCCGGCGTCTGAATGGTCAACGCCCCGAGGCGCTTGGCCCGCTGGACATCTGCCTGCAGGTCAACATCAGCGACGAGGCGAGCAAGTCCGGCGTCTCGCTCGCGGCACTGCCCGCCCTGGCCGAGGCGGTTCAGACGCTGCCCCGCTTGCGCCTGCGCGGGCTGATGGCGATCCCCGCGCCGGCCGAGGGAATGGACGCCCAGCGCGCGCCCTTCGCCCGCCTTCGCGAGGCCCTCGAGGGGCTCCGCGTGCGCTTCCCCGAGGCACCGCTGGACACCCTCTCCATGGGCATGAGCGCCGACCTGGAGGCCGCCGTGCTCGAGGGTGCCACCCTGGTCCGCCTGGGCACCGCGATCTTCGGGGAACGCACCGCACAAGAGTGACAACCACCAGACGCCGGAGAACCATGCCGGCCACATTCGTCGACCGACACAGGACAGACCCATGGCCAGCAGAGTCACCTTCATCGGCGCCGGCAACATGGCCGGCGCCATCATCGGCGGGATGATCGAGAGCGGCTTCTCGCCCGACGACATCACGGCTACCTCGCCCAGCGACGATATCCTCGCCCCGCTGCGCGAACGGCTGGGCATCCAGACCGCGACCGACAACGCCGCAGCCGTCGCCGAGTCCGACGTGGTGGTGCTGGCGGTCAAGCCGCAGATCATGCGCGAGGTCTGCGAGAAGATGCGCGATGCCGTCCAGGCACGCCGGCCGCTGATCGTCTCGGTGGCGGCGGGGCTGCCCGCCGAGACCCTGGAGCACTGGCTCGGCGGCGACCTGCCGCTGGTGCGCTGCATGCCCAACACCCCCGCGCTGGTCGGTGCCGGGGCCGCCGGGCTCTACGCCAATGCCAAGGTCGACGACGCCCAGCGCCGGCTCGCCACCGAGCTAATGGAGGCCGTGGGCCTGGTGGAGTGGGTCGACGACGAGGCCCTGCTCGATGCGGTCACCGCCGTCTCGGGCAGCGCCCCGGCCTACTTCTTCCTGATGTTCGAGGCCATGGAAGAGGCCGGCGCCACGCTGGGCCTGCCCGCCGACACCGCCCGACGGCTGGCCATGCAGACCGCCCTGGGCGCGGCCAAGATGGCACTCTCGAGCGACAAGCCACCCGCCGAGCTCAAGCGCAACGTGATGTCGCCCGGCGGCACCACCGAACGCGCCATCGAACACCTCGAGGAGGCCGGCCTGCGCCGCATCATGGCCGAGGCGATGACCGCCTGTGCCGACCGCGCCCGCGAGATGGCCGACGAGCTCGGCAAGCGCTGACCCGACAGCCCGCCACCCAGGCGGGCTGACACGACGACGTTTCAAGACATGGAGGAGCCCCGATGGGCAGTCAACTGGGAAGCGCCGGCCTGCTGCTGGTGAACACCCTGATCAACATCTACATCTTCCTGCTGATGCTGCGCTTCCTGCTGCAGGCATCCCGGGCCGACTACTACAACCCCATCAGCCAGTCGGTGGTGAAGATCACCCAGCCGGCGGTACGTCCCTTCCAGAGCTTCCTGGGACCGGTGATGGCTCGCTTCGACCTGGCCACTCTGGCCACGGCCTTCGTCATCAAGGCGATCAGCATCATCGTGATCCTGCAGATCGCCGGCTTCGGCATGGCGCCCATCGCCGGCGTGGCGATCGGCTCGCTGGCCGCCATCGCCAACGCCATCCTCAAGATCTACTTCTTCGCGCTGATCGTGATGATCATCCTCAGCTGGGTGGCGCCCCAGGCCAGCCATCCCGGCGCCCTGCTGGTGATGCAGCTGGTGGAGCCGATCATGGCGCCGGTGCGCAAGGTGATCCCGCCACTGGGCATGATCGACCTCTCGCCCATCGTGGTGTTCATCGCCATCAGCCTGATCGATGGTATCGTGGTCGGCTCGCTGACCCGTGCCGCCGGCATCGCCGGTGCCCTGGTCGGCCTGTGAGGCCGGCCGACACCCACGACTGGACACGACACGACTGATGCCCGAGTTCCCCCGCGATTCGGTCGGCCTGGTGACGCCCCAGACGGCGCACTTCGACGACCCCCTGGCCCTGGCCTGTGGCAGGACGCTGCCGGCCTATGACCTGGTGTACGAGACCTACGGCACCCTCAACGCCGAGGCCTCCAACGCCATCCTGATCTGCCACGCCCTCTCCGGCCACCACCATGCGGCCGGCTACCACGCAACGGACGAGCGCAAACCGGGCTGGTGGGATGCGCATATCGGCCCCGGCAAGTCGATCGACACCGAACGCTTCTTCGTGGTCTCGCTGAACAACCTCGGCGGCTGCCACGGCAGCACCGGCCCCACCAGCCAGAACCCGACGACGGGTCACCAGTGGGGGCCCGACTTCCCGCTCATGACCGTGGAAGACTGGGTCCACAGCCAGGCGCGGCTGGCCGACCGACTGGGCATCGCGCGCTTCGCCGCGGTGATCGGCGGCAGCCTGGGGGGCATGCAGGTGCTGCAGTGGACCCTCGCCTACCCCGAGCGCATCGCCAATGCGGTGGTCATCGCGGCGACACCGAAGCTATCGGCACAGAACATCGCCTTCAACGAAGTGGCCCGCCAGGCGATCCGCTCCGACCGTGACTTCTTTGAGGGCTGGTACGCCAACCATGACACGGCGCCGCGCCGCGGCCTCAAGCTCGCCCGCATGGTGGGTCACATCACCTACCTCTCCGAAGACGCCATGGGCAGCAAGTTCGGCCGCGATCTGCGCAGCAACGACCTGAACTTCGGCTACGACGTGGAGTTCCAGGTGGAGTCCTACCTGCGCTACCAGGGCGACACCTTCTCCACCTCCTTCGATGCCAACACCTACCTGCTGATGACCAAGGCGCTGGACTACTTCGACCCGGCCGCGGCCCACCACGGCGACCTGGCCCGGGCCCTGGCATCCGCCGCCTGTCCCTTCCTGGTGGTCAGCTTCACCACCGACTGGCGCTTCCCGCCACCGCGCTCCAAGGAGCTGGTCAACGCCCTGATCCGTGCCAACAAGGCCGTCAGCTACGCCAACATCGACTCGCCGCACGGCCACGACGCCTTCCTGATGCCCGAGCCGCGCTACCAGGCGGTGTTCGCCGCCTTCATGAACCGCGTCGCCCGCGACCAGGGCCTGGAGGACCGCCCATGATGCGCGCCGACCTCAAGCTGATTCACGACTGGGTCCCACAGGGCGCGAGGGTGCTCGACCTGGGCTGCGGCGAGGGCACGCTCCTGGCGGCGCTGGCCCGCGACAAGCAGGTCACCGGCTTCGGCCTGGAGATCGACCCCGACGGCATCACCGCCTGCCTGGCCAAGGGCGTCAACGTCATCGAGCAGAACCTCGACGAGGGGCTGGCCAACTTCGAGGATGACGCCTGCGACCTGGTGGTCATGACCCAGGCGCTGCAGGCGCTGCGCCGCCCGGACCTGATGCTCGACGAGATGCTGCGCGTTGCCGGGGAGTGCATCATCACCTTCCCCAACTTCGCCTACTGGCGCCACCGCGCCTACCTGGGTTTCAAGGGCTACATGCCGGTGTCCCGGTCGCTGCCCCATGCCTGGTACGACACCCCCAATATCCACCTCTCGACCTTCAACGACTTTGAACGCCTGTGCCGCGACAAGGGTCTGAGCATTGTCGACCGGGCGGTGGGGATCGGTGACCACGAGGGACACTGGACCTCGCGGTGGTGGCCCAACCTGTTCGGCGAGATCGCCATCTTCCGGGTCGCCCGCCGCAGGGCGTGACCCGGGAGGCGCAGGCAAGACACCGGAGGAGGGAGAACCGACGATGATCCGACACAGCCTGGCGGCCCTGGCCATGGGCCTGGCGCTGCTGCTGACCCTGCCGGCCCAGGCCCAGCAGTACCAGCAGGTAGGGGACTACCAGATCCACTACAGCGCCGTGAACACCAGCTTCCTGCCGGAGGCGGTGGCGCGGGAGCACGGCATCCCGCGCAGCCAGGTCATGGCGCTGCTCAACGTCAGCGTGATGGAGGAGCTCGAGGATGGCGCGACCCGCCCGGTCACGGCCTCGGTCGACGGTCGCATCGGCGGGCTCGACGGGGGCGACGCCACGCCACTGGCGTTTCGCAGCCTGCGCATCGGCGACACGCCGTCCCAGGTGGCGGTATTCCGCATCCACGAGGACGCCCCGATGCGCTTCGACCTTCGCGTGCGCTACGACCGCAATGCCGCGCCCGCCGA
Source organism: Halomonas sp. 11-S5 (assembly GCF_029889825.1). Classification (NCBI taxonomy): domain Bacteria; kingdom Pseudomonadati; phylum Pseudomonadota; class Gammaproteobacteria; order Oceanospirillales; family Halomonadaceae; genus Halomonas; species Halomonas sp. 11-S5. The sequence goes on along the minus strand of NZ_JARANW010000018.1, from coordinate 65,982 downwards.
GGTCAGCTTCATCCAGCGCTTCTATATCGACCGCTGAATCCGCGAGCCTCTCGGCTCAATCGACGACGGCGGTCGGGTCCACCTCGCGGAAGAGCGAGACCGGCAGCCGGCATCCCAGGCGAATCGCCACCGGCACGCCGGCCTCGCGGGTCACTTCGCAGCGCCGCGCCAGCACCTCCACGCCAAGGCCCGCCACCTCGCGCAGGCTCGCGGCATAGGCCGGGTCCAGATGGGCCGCGGGGGCCACGTCCTCGATCCCCTCGTGGGCCACGCAGAAGAGCAGCACGGCGCGCTGTCCACGGGCGGCCAATGCCGCCAGCGCCTCGAGGTGCTTGCGACCCCGCACGCTCACCGCGTCGGGGAAGTAGCCGTGCCCGTCGCTCTCCTTCAGCGTCACCTGCTTGACCTCGACGAAGGCACAGCCGCGCTCGGGATCGTCGAGGCGAAAGTCGAGTCTCGACCCCTCCACCGTGGCCTCGCGGCGGATCTGCTCGTAGCCCGCCAGCTCCGCCACGCGCCCCGCGCGCAGCGCCTCCTCGACGATGCGGTTGGCGCGTCCGGTGTGCACCGAAGCCGTCGCCGTGATGCCGTCGGGACGGGGCAGCTCGATCAGCTCCCAGGTCCAGGCCAGCTTGCGGGCCGGGTTGTCGCTGGGCGATAGCCAGACCCGGCACCCCGGCACGTTCACGGCCCGCATCGAGCCGGTATTGGGGCAGTGGGCCACCACCTCGCGGCCGTCATCGAGGCGCACGTCGGCCAGGAAGCGCTTGTAGCGACGCAGCAGAGTCCCGGGGGCCAGGGTCGGGTACTCCATCAGCGGCGCGCCAGGAAGCGCTCGAGGCGGCTCACGGCCTCCTCCAGCCGCGCCTCGCCGGTAGTGAAGGCGATCCGCACATGGTGCTCACCGCCGTGCAGGGCGAAGTCCGTCCCCGGGGTGATGGCGACGTTTTCCTCCTCGAGCAGCGCCCGGCAGAAGGCCTCGCTGTCGTCGCTATAGCGTGAGACGTCGAGCCACAGGTAGAAGGCCCCCTGGGGCGGCAGCGACGGCGCCAGCCCCAGGCGCGAGAGCCCCGCCAGCAAGGCATCGCGGCGCCGCCCGAGTTCGTGGCGCCGGGTCTCGAGGATGCCGTGGCACTCGGGCGTGAAGGCGGCCAGGGCCGCATGCTGTGCCGGGGTGGAGGCGGCCAGGAAGACGTTCTGGGCCAGCCGGGTGAGGGGCTCCACTGCCGCCTCGGGGGCCAGCAGCCAGCCCAGGCGCCAGCCGGTCATGCCGAAGTACTTGGAGAAGCTGTTGACCACGAAGGCATCGGCGGTGATCGAGGCCACCGAAAGCGGTTCGAGATCGAAGCAGAGCCCCTGGTAGATCTCGTCCACCAGCAGGTGGCCGCCACGCGCCGCCACCGTCTCGGCCACCGCCGAAAGCTGCCCGGCATCGAGCATGTGCCCGGTGGGGTTCGAGGGCGTAGCGAGCATCGCCAGGCGGGTAGCGTCGCGCCAGTGGGCCTCGACGAGCCCGGCATCCAGCTGCCAGCCGCTGGCCGGGCCCACCGGCACGGCGTCCACCTCGGCGCCGGCCAGGGCCATGAAGTGGCGGTTGCAGGGGTAGTTGGGATCGGCCATCAACACTCGATCACCGGGGCCGGCCAGCAGCTGGCTGGCCAGCAGCAGCGCCCCGGAGGCGCCGGGCGTGACCAGGATGCGCCTGGGGTCGACCGCGGCACCGAAGTGCTCGGCATAGTGGCCGGCGATCGCCTCGCGCAGCGCCGGCAGCCCCGCCGCCGGCGTGTAGCGGGTATGGCCCGCCGACAGCGCGGCGCGACCGGCCGCGACCACCGGCTCGGGGGTCGGGAAATCGGGCTCACCGACCTCCAGATGGATGACATCGTGCCCGGAGGCTTCGCGGGCCTGGGCCGTCTCCAGCAGGCTCATCACGCGGAAGGGGGCGATGCGCTCGACGCGCGGATTCCAGGACATGCACGGCTCCTCTCGACACGTCGCGGCACGACGGGCATCTTTTCCGCGGCCGGGAGTCAAAACCGGCATCTTACGACTTTTGGCGTGCCGGCGCAGTCCCTGCTGCGCAAGGGGTTGCACGGCCAAGCTTTTTGCGCTAAACAAGCACCCCTTTGGCGTGAGATACCAGGCACCATGGCGGGTATTGATCAGTAGTCACTCAAGTAACGAGGCAATCCCATGCCAGTAGCAGAAAAGAAGATGGAAGCTCCCAAGAAATTCACCCCGTACGAGCCGGCGCCGGGTGAAGAGTACATGAACGAGAAGCAGCTGGAGCACTTCCGACAGATCCTGCTGGGCTGGAAACAGGAGCTCATGGAAGAAGTCGACCGCACCGTGCGCCATCTGCAGGAGGAGGCGAACAACTACGCCGACCCCGCCGATCGCGCCACCCAGGAAGAGGGCTTCAACCTGGAACTGCGCACCCGCGATCGCGAGCGCAAGCTGCTCAAGAAGATCAACGAGACCCTCGAGAAGATCGACGAGGATGACTACGGCTTCTGCGAGGCTTGCGGTGTCGAGATCGGTATCCGCCGGCTGGAGGCGCGGCCCACCGCCACCTTGTGCGTGGACTGCAAGACCCTGGCCGAGCTCAAGGAAAAGCAGTTGGGCGGCTGAGGCGGCGATGCCGATCTCCTCGACCCCACCCCGCGACGGGCACCCCAGGGTGCCCTTTGCGTATCGGCCCCGAACGACAGGGAGCGCCGATGAGCCGCTACCGTGGACGCTTCGCGCCGACCCCCTCGGGACCCCTGCACTTCGGCTCCCTGGTGGCGGCCCTGGCCAGCTTCCTGGATGCCCGAAAGGCCGGCGGCGAGTGGCTATTGCGCATCGAGGACATCGACCCACCGCGCTGCCCCGCCGGAGCCGCCGACACCATCCTGCGCCAGCTCGAGGCCTTCGGCCTGCACTGGGATGGCCCGGTCACCTGGCAACATGACCACCACGACGCCTATGCCGCCGCGTTGGAGCGACTCAAGGCCCTGGGGCTCGCCTACCCCTGCAGCTGCTCGCGCCGGCAGTGGCGCGAGCATGCCGTCTACCCCGGCTGGTGTCGAGACGGGGTGCGTGAGCCCGGCAAGCCGGTGGCCTGGCGACTGCGCAGCGACCTGGGCCTGCGCCCGGTGGTCTGGCAGGACCGCCTGTTCGGCGAGCAGCGTTTCGACCCGGCCGAGCTCGGCGACGTGGTGCTCCAGCGCAAGGACGGCCTCTGGGCCTACCAGCTCGCCGTGGTGGTCGACGACACCGACCAGGGCATCAGCGACGTGGTGCGCGGCGTCGACCTGCTCGACAATACCCCCTGGCAGCGCCAGCTGCAGCACGCCCTGGGCGTCCCCGAACCGCGCTACCTGCACCTGCCGTTGATCATCGGCGAGGACGGCCAGAAGCTCTCCAAGCAGAACCTGGCGCCGGCCCTGCCGGAGCAGGACGATGCCGTGCGCCCGCTGCTGCATGAGGCTCTGGCGGCACTGGACCAGGCCCCGCCCCGTACGCTTGCCACGGCGCCGGTGGACGAGCAGCTGCGCTGGGCCGTCGCCCACTGGGAGATCGCCCGGCTGCGCGCCGAGGCCCACCGCCAGGCCGGCACCGTCGCGCCCTGAGAGGAGCCCGCCATGTACGTCTATCGCATCATGCTGTTCCTGGTCTTCGGCGGGTACCTGCTCTCGCCGCTGCTGATGAGCGGCTGGGCCAGCCCCGAGGTGGCCTGGTACCGCCCCTTCGTCATCTGGGGAGTGCTGATCGCCCTGACCCTGTGGCTGGAGCAGAAGAGGAAGCTCGATGAACGCTAGCCTCGGTGGCCTGCTGGCTCTCGGCAGCGGCTACCTGCTGCTGCTGTTCCTCGCTGCCCTGGCGGTGGAGCGGCACTGGATCCCCACGCGCATCGCGCGCCATCCGGCGGTCTACACCCTGGCGCTGGGGGTCTACGCCAGCGCCTGGGCGATCTACGGCAGCCTGGAGCTGGCCGGCAATGCCGGCTACGGCTACCTCGCCTACTACCTGGGGGTGGCGGGCGCCTTCCTGCTCGCCCCGGTCCTGCTGGTGCCGATCCAGCGCATGACCCGTACCTACCAGCTGGCCTCGCTGGCCGACCTCTTCGCCTTCCGCTTCCGCTCACGCTGGGTCGGCACCCTGATCACCCTGATCAGCCTGCTGGCCGTGCTGCCGCTGCTGGCCCTCCAGGTGCAGACCCTGGGCGACACCATCTACCTGATGACCGGCACCGCCTCGCCGGCCCTGCTGGCATTGCTGTTCTGCGCGCTGATCGCGCTGTTCGCGATCCTCTTCGGCGCCCGCCACACCCGGCTCCACGCCCGCCACGACACCCTGCTCGCGGTGATCGCCCTGGAGTCGCTGGTCAAGCTCATCGCCATGCTGGCACTGGGGGCCTTCGCGCTGTTCGTGGTCTTCGATGGCCCCGCGGACCTCCAGGCCTGGCTGGACGGCCCGGGGCGCGCGGCCCAGGCCAGTGTCGCCCACCTCGACCCGGCCCAGTGGCGCACCCTGCTGTTGCTGTTCTTCGCCGCGGCCTTCCTGATGCCGCACATGTTCCACATCACCTTCGCCGAGACCCTCTCGCGGCGTACCCTGCTGCAGGCCGCCTGGACGCTGCCGCTGTTCCTGCTGCTGATGGCGCTGCCGGTGCCGCTGATCCTGTGGGCCGCCCAGCGCCTGGGGGTCGATGCCGGCGGACTGGGCACCGCCTACCTGGCCTACGGGCTCTCCGAGTCGCTGTGGCTCCAGGGGCTGGTGTTCATCGCCGGCCTGGCGGCAACCAGCGGCACCATGATCATCATTTCCCTGGCGTTGTCGGGCATGATCCTCAACCACCTGGTGCTGGTCGCCCACCGCCCGCTGGACCAGCCCGACCTCTATCGTTGGCTGCGCTGGCTGCGCCGCGCCCTGATCGTGGCGGTGATCCTCGGCGGCTGGCTTTTCTACCGCCTGGTGGGGGTGAACCACGACCTCACCACCCTGGGGCTGGCCGCCTTCATCGGCATGGCCCAGTGCCTGCCGGGCATGCTCGCGCTGCTCTACTGGCCGGGCGCCAACCGCAAGGGCATGGTCAGCGGGCTGACGGCGGGGGTGCTGGTGTGGCTCGCCGGTACCTGGGTGCCCCTGCTGACCGATTTCCCGGCCCTGGTGCTGCTGCCGCCGGGCCTCGAGGCACTGGCCGGCGAGCCGGTCTGGTACGTGGTGACCCTGGTCTCGCTGGCGGCCAACATCCTGACCCTCATCCTGGTCTCGCTGGTCACACCGACCTCCGCCGGCGAGCGGGCCGCCGCCGAGGCCTGTTCGGTGGATGCGGTGATCCGCCCCAAGCGCCTGCCGCTGGTGGCCGGCAACGGCGAGGAGTTCAAGCACCACCTGGCCCGCGCCCTGGGCGAGGAGGTCGCCGGTCGCGAGGTCGACCGCGCCCTGACCGACCTTGGCCTGTCGCCGCTGGATGGCCGCCCCTATGCGCTGCGCCGGCTGCGCGACCGCATCCAGGCCAACCTCTCGGGGCTGATGGGCCCCTCGGTGGCCCAGGACATCGTCGACCGCCACCTGCCCTATCGCCGCGGCGGGCTGGAGCCCAATGACGACATCCACTTCGTCGAGAGCCGCCTGGAGGCCTATCGCACCCGGCTGACCGGCCTGGCCCGGGAGCTCGACGGCCTGCGCCGCTACCACCGCCGCATCCTCACCCGGCTGCCGGTGGGGCTGTGTGCCTTCGGCGTCGACGACGAGCTGCTGATGTGGAACGCCGCCCTCGCCGAGCTCTCCGGCATCGAGGGCAGCAGCGTGGTCGGCTCGCGCCGCGATGGCCTGCCGCCACCCTGGGGGGCGCTGCTGGGACGCGTGCTCCTCGAGCATCACGACCACCTCTACAAGCAAGCGGTGACGCTGGACGGCACCACCCGCTACCTGAGCCTGCACAAGGCCGAGCTCGCGGCCGATGAGGAGATGCGCGGCGGCACCGTGGTCCTGGTGGAGGACCACAGCGAGATGAAGTGGCTGGAGGACGAGCTGGTGCATGCCGCCCGCCTGGCCTCCATCGGCCAGCTGGCGGCGGGCGTGGCCCACGAGATCGGCAACCCCGTCACCGGGATCTCGTCGCTGGCCCAGAACCTGCGCTACGACACCGACGACCCGGAGGTGCTGGAGACCGCCACCCAGATCCAGCAGCTCACCGACCGCATCTCGCGCATCGTCGAGTCGCTGGTGGGCTTCGCCCATGGTGGCCGCCACGTGACCGGCCGGCCCTTCGCCCCGGTGTCGCTGGACACGCTGACCGACGAGGCCCTGCACTTGATCCACCTCGCCCGCTCGGGGGAGGATATCCGCTACCATAACCGCTGCCCGGCCGGCCTCGAGGTCGAGGGCGATGCCCAGCGGCTGCTGCAGGTCATGGTCAACCTGCTCGGCAACGCCCGCGACGCCAGCGCCCCCGGGGGCGAGGTGACCATCGATGCCGCCCCCGAGGGCGCATGGCTTCACGTCACCGTCACCGACCGGGGCCATGGCATCGACGAGCGGGTGCGCGACCACCTGTTCGAGCCCTTCACCACCACCAAGCCTCCCGGCGAAGGCACGGGACTCGGCCTGCCGCTGGTCTACAGCATCATCGCCGAGCACGGCGGCCAGATCGATATCGACTCCCCGCCCCCCGGGCAGGCCAACGGCACCCGCATCCACCTGTGGCTGCCCCTCAACCCAGAACATGGTGAACGCGCCGATGAGCCGGATCCTGATCGTTGAAGACGAAGCCATCATCCGCAGCGCCCTGAAGCGGCTGCTGGAGCGCCACGAGCACCGGGTCAGCGAGGCCGGCTCGGTGGCCGAGGCCCTGGCACTCGAGCCCCAGGGCTTCGACCTGGTGATCAGCGACCTGCGGTTGCCCGGCGAGCCCGGCACCGAGCTGATCGCCCACGCCGCCCCCGTGCCGGTGCTGATCATGACCAGCTACGCCAGCATGCGCTCCGCGGTGGAGGCGCTGAAGCTCGGGGCCGTGGACTATGTGGCCAAGCCCTTCGACCACGACGAGCTGCTCGAGACCGTGGCCCGGGTACTGCACCGGCAGGCCTCGCAGCAGGGCGAGCCGCCCGACATCACCGAACCCGGCGGCACCCGCCAGCCGATGATCGGCAACTGCCTCGCCATGCAGGTGGTCTACACGCGCATCCGCAAGGCGGCACCGGCCGATGTCACCGTGCTGATCCAGGGCGAGTCGGGCACCGGCAAGGAGCTGGTCGCCCGCGCCCTGCACCAGCAGAGCCACCGCGCCCAGGCGCCGCTGATCTGCGTCAACTGCGCGGCCATCCCCGAGACGCTGATCGAGTCGGAGCTGTTCGGCCACGAGAAGGGCGCCTTCACGGGGGCCAGTGCCTCGCGTACCGGGCTGGTCGAGGCCGCCGATGGCGGCACCCTCTTCCTCGACGAGATCGGCGAGCTGCCGCTCGACGCCCAGGCGCGCCTGCTGCGGGTACTGCAGGAGGGCGAGATCCGCAAGATCGGCTCGGTGGAGACCCGCCATGTCGACGTGCGGCTGATCGCCGCCACCCACCGCGACCTGCAGAGCCTGTCGAAGACCGGCGAGTTCCGCCTCGACCTCTACTACCGCCTCAACGTGATGCAGATCGACCTGCCGGCCCTGCGCGAGCGCGAGGACGATGTCCTCGAGATCGCCGACGTCCTGCTGGAGAAGGCCTGCCGGCGCCACGCGCGCGACGGGCTGCGACTCTCGCGGGCCGCCCGGCGCACCATCCGCGACTATCCCTGGCCCGGCAACGTGCGCGAGCTGGAGAATGCCCTGGAGCGCGGTGTGATCCTCGCCGAGGGGCACCTCATCCATCCCGACGACCTGGGGCTCGCGCCGACGCCCCAGCCGCCGGGCAGGTCCCCGGCCCCCGCGCCGGCCCTCACCGGCCAAGAGGAACCGGAGGCCGGCGACGTGGAGGACCTCTCCCTGGAGGACTACTTCCAGCACTTCGTGCTGGAGCACCAGGACCAGATGAGCGAGACCGAACTCGCCCAGAAGCTCGGCATCAGCCGCAAGTGCCTGTGGGAGCGCCGCCAGCGCCTGGGCATCCCCCGCAAGAAGAGCCCACGCCGCAGCACGGGCTGAGGCGCCTGGCCATGCGACCATGGCGCAAGCACCCGCGGCATGGTCCGCGGGCCTGCCTTCCCGCCACCCCGCTTGCACCCTTTGTTACCTTCCCACACAGCCAGTGCTCCGCGACGGGGCCAATCGGGTAACACTCCACTCCCTCGCCAGGACGCGAACTTTTTGACTTGTTAATAACCATCTGTTTTTCAACAGATTGTTAATCTTTGGCACGCGGCCTGCTACATCTAGGGCAAGAAAAACAAATCCGGACGTCACCCACTGCCAACAACAACAACAGGGCAGCCAGGCGTGACAGGGCCCGACCCGCCAACAACAACAAGACACCCGGGCCCCTACGACTTCGGCGCTTGCCGACAACAAGAACAGCATCGGCACGGCGCGAGGCCTTCGGGCCCCAACAACAACAAGTTGCTCGAAGCACCGGAGCCATCAGGACGCGACGCACCCGGGCACGGCCGACCAACAATGACAAATGGCCGTCGAGGTGCACTCTCGGCAACAACATCAACAAGCCGGGAGGAGGCATATTCCATGCCGTCGTGGTTGGACTATTGTTTTGAATACGAGACGGTCGCCGTCAGGAGCACCAACAAACATAACAACACCGCTTGCCTGAACACTCCTTGGTGACTGTGGTGCGTATTCAGGGCGATGCGCCATCACGAAGAAGAATCAGCAGCAGGGATGCTGCATCCTGCTTACAGGGGAGGCCAATGGCCTCCCCTTTCTGCTTTCCGTAAGCTCCCCGCCACCGTGTCGCGCTTTGCAAGGTGTCAGTGGTCCGCTACACTCAACGCTTTCCGCGTCCCGCGAGTCGATATCGTCGCATGATCAAAGGTTTTACCCGCTTTTTGCAGAGTCCGGGCGAGCGCATCAAGTCGCTATTCGGCCCTCAGGATGCGCCGGCCGGCAGCACCGGGCCGCGCATCATTCCCCGCCAGGAACACCCTGTCTCGCGTCAGCACTTCAGCGACGCCGCCCTCAAGGTGCTCTACCGGCTTCACAATGCAGGCTTCCAGGCCTTCCTGGTGGGCGGGTGTATCCGCGATGCGCTGCTCGGCCACATGCCCAAGGACTTCGATGTCGCCACGGATGCCACGCCGGAGCAGGTCAAGGACCTGTTCCGCAACTCGCGCATCATCGGCCGGCGCTTCCGCATCGTGCATGTCCGCTTCGGTCGCGAGGTGATCGAGGTCACCACCTTCCGGGGCAAGCCGGGCGAAGACCATGCCGACCATATCTCCCAGCAGTCGGACGATGGCCTGCTACTGCGCGACAATGTCTGGGGCAACATCGCGGAAGACGCCCTGCGCCGCGACTTCACCGTCAATGCCCTCTATTACAGCATCGCCGACTTCTCGATCCACGACTTCGCCGACGGCGTGCACGACATCGAGGCCCGCACCCTGCGGCTGATCGGCGACCCGGCCACCCGCTATCGCGAGGACCCGGTGAGGATGCTCAGGGCGGTGCGCTTCGCCGCCAAGCTCGACTTCCACCTCGACCCGGCCACCGAGGCGCCGATCCACGACGCCGCGCCGCTGCTGCTGCAGATTCCCCCGGCACGGCTGTTCGACGAGATCCTCAAGCTGTTCATGGCCGGCCAGGGCGTCGCCACCTTCCACCTGCTGCGCCACTACGGGCTGTTCGCGATGCTCTTCCCCGAGGCCGACGAGGCCATGGAGGAGCTGCCTTGGGCCGAGCGCCTGGTCGAGCTGGCGCTGGAGAGCACCGATCGGCGCATCGCCGAGGACCGCCCGGTGACGCCGGCCTTCCTGTTCGCCGCCCTGCTCTGGGCCCCCGTCCAGCAGCGCCAAGCGATCCTCGAGGCCGACGGCATGCCGCCCATCCCCGCACTCCAGGCGGCGTCCCAGCAGGTGGTCTCGCGCCAGCTCCAGCACATCTCCATCCCCAAGCGCTTCAGCCTGCCGATGCGCGACATCTGGGACCTGCAGCAGCGGCTGCCGCTGCGCCGCGGCAAGCGCGTCTTCCAGACCCGCGAGCACCCGCGCTTCCGGGCCGCCTACGACTTCCTGCTGCTGCGCGAAGGCGCCGGCGAGATCACACCCGGCCTGGGTGACTGGTGGACCGCCTTCCAGCAGGCCGACGAGCACGAGCAGCGGCGCCTGCTGGGCAAGGTCGGCGCCGACCCGGCGGGTAGCGGCCAGCCGCGCAAGCGCCGGCGTCGCCGCCGAAAGCCGCGGGGCCCCGCGAGCGACACATGAGCCCGCCGCGGCAGCATGCCTGGATCGGCCTGGGCAGCAACCTCGACGGCCCGCGGGAGCATGTCGAGCGCGCCCTTGGCGAGCTCGACCGCCTCCCCCTGACCCGTCGCATCGCCGCCTCGCGGCTCTATGCCAGCGCGCCGCTGGGACCCGCCGACCAGCCCGACTACATCAATGCCGTGGCACTCCTGGCGACGCGGCTCTCGCCGCTCGCCCTGCTCGACCAGCTGCAGGCCCTGGAACAGCGCCATGGCCGCGTACGCCGCCGGCGCTGGGGCCCCCGGACCCTGGACCTGGACCTGCTACTCTTCGATGACCAGCGGGTCACGCTGCCACGGCTGACGCTGCCCCACCCGGAGATGGCCCGGCGCGCCTTCGTGCTGGTCCCGCTGGCCGAGCTGGCCCCGAGCCTGGTATTCGACGGTCAGCCCCTGGCGCACCGGGCCGCCGGGCTCGACACCCGAAACCTGCGGCCGATGTTACCGCAGGACTGAAGAACACTCCGCACTGTTACCTATCGACACCTCGGCATGATTCGGGTAACAATCTCAGGTTACACCGAGGCAGGCCCGCCAGAGGCCTCCCACGACCCGACGATGAGAGCACGCCATGAAAACCGTCACCCTGAGCACGCTGCAGGCCTTCAAGCGCGCCGGTGAGCCGTTCAGCTGCCTGACCGCCTACGACGCCTCCTTCGCCCGGGCGGCCGGAGAGGCGGGCATCGAGGTGCTGCTGGTGGGCGACTCCCTGGGCATGGTCCTGCAGGGCCACGCCAGCACCCTGCCGGTGACCCTCGACGAGGTCTGCTACCACACCCGCTGCGTGGCCCGCGGCAAGGGCGCGAGCCTGCTGATGGTCGACCTGCCCTTCATGAGCAACTCGAGCACCGAGCGCCTGCTCCAGGATGCCGGCGAGCTGATGCGCGCCGGGGCCGAGCTGGTCAAGGTCGAGGGCGAGGCCTGGATGGCCGACGGCATCCGCGAGCTGACCCGGCGTGGCGTGCCGGTCTGCGCCCACCTCGGCCTGACGCCCCAGTCGGTCTATCGGCTGGGCGGCTACAAGGTGCAGGGCCGCGAGGCCGAGCAGGCGACCCGGATCCTCGAGGATGCCCGCGCGCTGGCCGAGGCCGGCGCCTCGGTGATCCTGCTGGAGTGCGTGCCGGCAAGCCTGGGCCGGGCGGTGAGCGCGGCGCTGGAGGTGCCGGTGATCGGCATCGGCGCCGGCCCCGACACCGACGGCCAGATCCTGGTGATGCACGACGTGCTGGGGGTGACCCACGGCCGCACGCCGCGCTTCGTCAAGAACTTCATGGTGGATGCCGACGATATCCCGGGTGCCTTCCGCCGCTACCACGAGGACGTCAAGGCCCGTCGCTTCCCCGCCCAAGCACACTGTTTCTAAGCCGCGTTTCGAGGAGCTCGCCGCGATGCGTACCCTGCGAGAGATTCCGCCCCTGCGCGAGGCCCTGAACGAGTGCCGGCGCCGCGGCCAGCGCGTCGCCCTGGTGCCGACCATGGGCAACCTGCACGACGGCCACCTGGCCCTGGTGGCACAGGCGCGTCGCCGAGGCGACGTGGTGGTGGCGACCATCTTCGTCAACCCGCTGCAGTTCGGTGCCGGCGAGGACCTGGACGCCTACCCGCGCACCCTCGCCGAGGACCAGGCACAGCTCGAGGCGGCCGGCTGCGACCTGCTGTTCGCCCCCGCGACGACGGCCGTCTACCCGCGTAGCCTGGCGGCCCAGACCCGGGTCTGCGTGCCCGAGGTCAGCGAGGGGCTCTGCGGTGGCGACCGGCCCGGGCACTTCGATGGCGTCGCTACCATCGTCACCATGCTCTTCCACCTGGTGCAGCCCGATGTGGCCTGCTTCGGCGAGAAGGACTACCAGCAGCTGGCGGTGATCCGCCGCCTGGTGGCCGACCTTCACGTCCCCGTGGAGATCGTCGGCGTACCCATCGTGCGCGCCGCAGACGGCCTGGCCCTCTCCTCGCGCAACGGCTACCTGGATGCCGCCCAGCGCGCCACTGCCCCGGCGCTCTACCGCACCCTGTGCACGCTACGCGATGCCCTGGAGGCCGGCGCCGACAGCGACGACACCCTGGCCGACGGCCTCGCCCGGCTGAGGGAGGCCGGCTTCGCGCCGGACTATCTGGAGCTTCGCACCGCCGACCTGGAGCCGGTCACCGCGAACACCCGCGACGCCGTGCTACTCGCCGCGGCGCGCCTGGGCCCGACCCGACTGATCGATAACCTGAGCCTGACCCTGCCACGCTGAGGGCCTGGCGCCGTCACACAGAGGAACCTTCGCTTCATGCAGACCATCATGCTCAAGGCCAAGCTGCACATGGCCCGTGTCACCCATGCCGTGCTCAACTACGAGGGCTCCTGCGCCATCGACGGCGAGTTGCTCGACTTGTCCGGTATCCGCGAGAACGAGCAGATCCAGCTCTACAACGTCGAGAATGGGCAACGCTTCACCACCTACGCCATCCGCGCGGAAGAGGGCTCGAGGATCATCTCGGTGAACGGTGCCGCGGCTCACCTGGCGAGTGAAGGGCAGCGCGTGATCATCTGCAGTTATGCCCACTACAGCGACGCGGAGCTCGAGGCGCACGCGCCGGCCCTGGTCTACCTCCAGGAAGGCAATGTCATCAGCCACACCAGCAACGCCATCCCCGTACAGCTGGCCTGACACCCGCCTGCCAGGCACCCCGCGGGGTGCCGCACTGCCCGCCTTGCCCTCCCCCCGGCGCCTCCCCGCGCATTCGGCCATGGAAACATTGCCGCGACGCACAAGCCTCCCCTATGCTGGGTCTCCGGCCTTGGTGGAAAACCGGCCCAACGCCGGCCGTTTTCCGACACGACCGCGATGCCGTATAACACGCTCAGGAGGCTCAGCCCATGCAAGACCAAGACGTGGTAATCGTTGCCGCTCGCCGCACCGCCGTCGGCACCTTCGGCGGCTCCCTGGCCGGCATTCCCGCCAGCGACCTGGGTGCCCATGTCATCAAGGACATCCTGTCCACCACCGGCGTCGCCGGGGACCAGGTCGACGAGGTACTGCTCGGCCAGGTGCTCACCGCCGGGGTCGGCCAGAACCCCGCCCGCCAGGCCTCCATCAAGGCCGGCCTGCCGGATGCCGTGCCGGCCATGACCATCAACAAGGTCTGCGGATCGGGCCTCAAGGCCCTGCACCTGGCCACCCAGGCGATCCGCTGCGGCGATGCCGAGCTGATCCTCGCCGGCGGCCAGGAGAACATGTCCGCCTCGCCCCACGTACTGCCCAACTCGCGTACCGGCCAGCGCATGGGTGACTGGAAGGCCATCGACACCATGGTCCACGACGGCCTGTGGGATGCCTTCAACAACTACCATATGGGCATCACGGCCGAGAACCTGGCGGAGAAGTACGGCATCACCCGCGAGGCGATGGACGAGTTCGCCGCCGGCTCCCAGCAGAAGGCCAGCGCGGCCATCAAGGAGGGCAAGTTCAAGGGCCAGATCGTCCCGGTGGAGATCCCCCAGCGCAAGGGCGACCCGCTGGTCTTCGACACCGACGAGGGCCCGCGTGACGTGAGCGCCGAGAAGCTCGGCACCATGCGTCCGGCCTTCAAGAAGGACGGCACCGTCACCGCCGGCAACGCTTCCTCCATCAACGACGGGGCCGCCGTGGTGATGCTCTGCTCCGCCGACAAGGCCAAGGCGCTGGGCCTCGAGCCGCTGGCCCGCATCAAGGCCTACAGCAATGCCGGCGTCGACCCCTCGATCATGGGCATCGGCCCGGCCCCGGCGACTCGGCGCTGCCTCGAGAAGGCCGGCTGGAGCCTGGACGATCTGGACCTGGTCGAGGCCAACGAGGCCTTCGCCGCCCAGGCCCTCGCCGTCAACAAGGAGCTGGGTTGGGATGTCAGCAAGATCAACGTCAACGGTGGCGCCATCGCCATCGGCCATCCCATCGGCGCCTCCGGCTGCCGCATCCTGGTGACCCTGGTCCACGAGATGATCGCCCGCGATGCCAAGAAGGGCCTGGCCACCCTGTGCATCGGCGGCGGCCAGGGCGTGGCGCTGGCCATCGAGCGCTAAGCCGCGCTGCGCGCGAGCTGTAAGCTGTAAGCTGTAAGCTGTAAGCTGTAAGCACTATTGAGAAGCCCGTGTGGACGAGTTCCACAAGGGCTTCTCCTTGGTTTGCCACCCTCAATTGGAAAACCCTCCACGGCTGGACCATGGAGGGTTTTTCTTACGGCTTAAGGCTTACAGCTCAAAGCTGAGGCTCCGCCTCAGCGGCTTCGAACGCCGCCTTCTCTTCCGGGGTCATCTCCTTGATGGTGAGCTTCACCCGGTTGCGGTTGTCGATGTCGAGCACCTTGACGATGGGCTCGTCACCCTCGTTGAGGAAGTCGCGCACGTCGTTGACCCGCTCCGGCACGATCTGGGAGATGTGCACCAGGCCGTCGGTGCCCGGCATGATGTTGACGAAGGCGCCGAAGTCGGCGATGCGCACCACCTTGCCGCGGTAGAGCTTGCCGATTTCGGGCTCGGCAGTGATCGCCAGCACAGTGTCGATGGCCGCCTTGGCCGCCGACTTGTCCTCGGCGTAGATGCGCACGGTGCCGTCGTCGTCCAGGTCGATGGAGGCGCCGGTTTCCTCGCAGATCTTGCGGATGGTGGCGCCGCCCTTGCCGATGACGTCGCGGATCTTCTCCGGGTCGATCTTGATGGTCGCCATGGAAGGCGCGTTCTCGGAGACCTCGGCACGGCTCTGGGCGATCACCGCGCTCATCTGCTCGAGGATCTGCTGGCGGGCGTCATAGGCCTGCTGCAGGGCCACCTCCATGATCTCCTCGTTGATGCCCTCGATCTTGATGTCCATCTGCAACGCGGTGACGCCGGCGGCGGAGCCGGCCACCTTGAAGTCCATATCGCCGAGGTGGTCCTCGTCACCCAGGATGTCGGTCAGCACCGCGAAGCCGTCCTCATCCTTGACCAGGCCCATGGCGATGCCGGCCACCGGGGCCTTCATCGGCACGCCAGCGTCCATCAGCGCCAGCGACGCGCCGCACACGGAGGCCATGGAGCTCGAGCCGTTGGACTCGGTGATCTCGGAAACCACGCGAATGGTGTAGGGGAAGTCGGCGTCATCGGGCAGCATCGCCTGCACACCGCGGCGTGCCAGGCGGCCGTGGCCGATCTCGCGGCGCTTGGGACCGCCCATGAAGCCAGTCTCGCCCACGCTGTAGGGGGGGAAGTTGTAGTGCAGCAGGAAGCGGTCCTTGCGCTCGCCCTCCAGCGACTCGATCAGCTGGGCGTCGCGCAGGGTGCCCAGCGTAGCGATGACGATCGCCTGGGTCTCGCCGCGGGTGAAGATCGCCGAGCCATGGGTCTTGGGCAGGGTGCCGACCTCAATATCCAGCGGACGCACGGTCTTGTGGTCGCGCCCGTCGATGCGCGGCTCGCCCTTGACCACCCGCGAACGCACCACGCGCTTCTCCAGGCCGGCGAAGGCGCCCTTGACCTCGTTGGTGTCGTGCTTGCCCTCTTCCTCGCCGGCGAACTGCCCGACCGCCTGCTCCTTGAGGGCGGCGAGGGCATCCTGGCGGGCCATCTTGTCGGTGATGCGATAGGCCTCGCCGACCTTCTGTTCGAAGGCATCGACCATGGCACCCTTGAGGGCGGCGTTCTCGGCGGGGGGCTGCCAGTCCCACTTCGGCTTGCCGGCCTCGGCGGTCAGCTCATTGATGGCCTGGATGGCCACCTGCATCTCCTGATGGGCATAGAGCACGGCGCCGAGCATCTCGTCCTCGAGCAGCTCGTTGGCCTCAGACTCGACCATCAGCACCGCCTTCTCGGTTCCGGCGACCACCATGTTGAGCTCGGAGCCGGTCAGCTCCTCGACGGTGGGGTTGAGGAAGTAGCCATTGTCCTCGGTGAAGCCCACGCGCGCGCCGCCGATCGGCCCGCTGAAGGGCACGCCGGAGATGGCCAGGGCGGCGGAGGTGCCGAGCATCGCGGCGATGTCCGGGTCATGGTTGCGGTCGGTGGAGAGCACCGAGCAGACCACCTGCACCTCGTTCATGAAGCCCTTGGGGAAGAGCGGACGGATCGGGCGATCGATCAGCCGCGAGGTGAGGGTCTCCTTCTCGGTGGGACGCCCCTCGCGCTTGAAGAAGCCGCCGGGAATCTTGCCGACCGCGTAGGTCTTCTCCTGATAGAACACCCCCAGCGGGAAGAAGGGCTGAGCGGGATTGGCCTCTTTCTTGGCCACCACGGTGCACAGCACCACAGTGTCGTCCATGGTGACCATCACGGCACCGGTGGCCTGGCGGGCGATGCGCCCGGTTTCCAGGGTGACGGTGCTGCGACCGTACTGAAACGTTTTCTTGACCGGATTCACGGCGACTTCCTTCAACTTTTCGATGTTTGGTTCGTTTTGACTCGGCGACCATTTTAGGGGTTGACGCCCGCAGCGGCCACCGGTTAGCGAGATTTCCGCCCCTTGACGCGAAACGGGCAGCCCGAAGGCTGCCCGTTTCGTTACCGCGTGGGATACGTCGCTTAGCGACGCAGGCCCAGACTCTGGATAAGCGACTGATAGCGCTCGAAATCCTTGCGCTTCAGGTAGTCCAGCAGCTTGCGGCGCTGGTTGACCATGCGAATCAGGCCACGACGGGAGTGGTGATCCTGCTTGTTGGTCTTGAAGTGATCCTGCAGGCCATCGATGTTGGCGCTCAGCAGGGCCACCTGCACTTCGGGGGAACCGGTGTCGTTCTCGACACGGCCGTACTCGCTGACGATTGTGGACTTCTGCTCGGCTGTCAGTGCCATCTGTCTCTCCAGTAATCAATATGCCTGAATGATAAGTGTGTGAGACCACGCATATTTGCAGTCTCGGGCGTCTTTTCCTTCAATCGGCTGCGCTGCTCAGCAGCCGTTTCGGCGCCACCTCCTGTGGCCCCGCCACCACGCCGAGACCTAGGAAGGCCCCGTCGCAGTAGAGTCTTGCCGTCTCGCCCCCAGCCAGCTCGCCGGCCTCGACCCGAGCCGACTGGCCATGGGTCAGTCGGCTGGCCACCGCGGCATCGACCTCGAGCCGCGGCAGGTGGTCGACCAGCACGTCGACGGGCAGTAGCACCGCCTCGCGCTCGGCCTGGCCGGGCAAGGCCTCCAGCGCGCCGAGGGTCAGCATGCCCTCGCTCGTGAAGGGGCCCGTCGCCAGGCGGCGCAGCATGCTGATGTGCGCTCCGCAGCCCAGGGCCTGGCCGATGTCCTCGGCCAGGGTACGGATATAAGTGCCCTTGCTGACGCGCACTTCGAGTTCGAAGGCGGTGTCGGCATGGGCAAGAAAGCGCGCATCATACACCGTCACGCGCCTGGCTGCACGCTCGATCGACTTGCCCTCGCGGGCCAGCTCGTAGAGCTTGCGCCCCTGGCGCTTGAGTGCCGAGTACATCGGCGGCACCTGATCGATCTCACCGCGGAAGCGCGCGACCACGCCCGCCACATCGGCCTCGGTCAGGCGGGGCACCTCGCGGCGCTCGACCACCTCGCCCTCGGCATCACCGGTGTCGGTGATCACGCCGAGCTCCACCCGGGTGCGGTAGACCTTATCGGCCTCCAGCAGGTGGGCGGAGAACTTGGTCGCCTCACCGAAACACATCGGCAGCAAGCCGGTGGCCATGGGATCCAGGGTTCCCGTATGGCCTGCCTTCTGGGCCTGGAACAGGCGCCTCGCCCGCTGCAGGACATGGTTGCTGGACGCCCCTGCAGGCTTGTCCAGCAGCAGCACACCGTTCACCGGCAGTCCGCGACGTCGCCGTGCCATCAGTCGCGCTCGCTCCCGCCCTCGGAGGCGTCGTCCTCCGACGCCTCGTCATGCAGGTCGCGGTCGCTGGCGACAGCCTCGTCGATCAGCGACGACAGCCGTTGGCCGCGCACCACGCTCTCGTCGTAGTGGAAGCGCAGTTCCGGCACATGGCGCAGCTTGATCCGCCGGGCGATCTGGCTGCGCAGGAAACCGGCGGCCCGCTTGAGCACCGCCAGGTTCTCCTTGATGCGCTCCGGGGTCTGCTCGCCCAGCAGAGTCACGTGGACGTCGGCATAGCCAAGGTCACGGCTGACCTCGACGCCGCTGACGGTAACCATGCCCAGCCGTGGATCCTTGACCTCGCGCTGGATGAGCACCGCCAGCTCCTTCTGGAGCTGGTCGGCAACCCGGTCGGTACGCTTGAATTCCCGCATGGTCGACTCCTAGGGGCCTTAGAGGGTCCGCTCGACCTTGACCTGATCGAAGACCTCGATCTTGTCGCCGACCTGGACATCGTTGTAGTTCTTCACGCCGATGCCGCACTCCATGCCGTTGCGCACTTCCTGGACGTCGTCCTTGAAGCGGCGCAGCGACTCGAGCTCGCCTTCGTAGATGACCACGTTGTCACGCAGCACACGGATCTTCTTGTTGCGGTGAACGGTGCCCTCGACCACCATGCAGCCGGCCACGGCACCGATCTTGGGTGCACGGAAGACATCACGAACCTCGGCCACGCCGACGATCTCTTCCTTCCACTCCGGTGCCAGCATGCCGCTCATGGCCTGCTTGACCTCGTCGATCAGCTGGTAGATGACGCTGTAGTAGCGCAGGTCCAGGCCTTCACGCTCGATGATCTCGCGGGCAGCGGCATCGGCACGCACGTTGAAGCCGACCACGATGGCGTCACTGGCCAGCGCCAGGTTGGCGTCGGTACCGGTGATGCCACCCACGCCAGAAGAGACCACGGCCACTTCCACCTCGTCGGTAGAGAGCTCTTCCAGGGCGCCCTTGATGGCTTCCAGGGAACCCTGGACGTCGGCCTTGAGCACGATGTTGAGCTTGGCGGCAACGTCCTTGCCCATCTGGCTGAACATGTTCTCCAGCTTGGCCTTCTGCTGACGCGCCAGGCGCACCTCGCGGTACTTGCCCTGACGGAAGTTGGCGACCTCGCGGGCCTTCTTCTCGTCGGCCAGCACCATGAAGTCGTCACCCGCCTCGGGCGTGCCGCCCAGGCCCTGGATCTCCACCGGGCTGGACGGACCGGCCTCGTCGACCTGCTTGCCCAGCTCGTTGGTCAGCGCGCGGACACGGCCGTAGTGCAGGCCGGCCAGCACGATGTCGCCCTTCTTCAGGGTACCGTTCTGGACCAGCACCGTGGCCACCGGACCGCGCCCCTTGTCCAGGCGCGACTCGACCACCACGCCCTTGCCGGGCGCCTCGGGGACGGCCTTGAGCTCGAGCACCTCGGAGACCAGCTGGATGGATTCCAGCAGCTCCTCGATGCCCTCGCCGGTGTGCGCGGAGACATACACGAACTGGGTGTCGCCACCCCACTGTTCGGAGATGACACCATGCTGGGAGAGCTCGTTCTTGATCCGGTCCAGGTCGATACCCGGCTTGTCGATCTTGTTGACCGCGACCACCATCGGCACCTCGGCAGCGCGCGAGTGCTCGATCGCCTCGATGGTCTGGGGCATGACGCCATCATCGGCGGCCACCACCAGCACGACCACGTCGGTGGCCTTGGCACCGCGGGCACGCATGGCGGTGAACGCCGCGTGGCCCGGGGTATCCAGGAAGGTCACGCCACCGTGATCATCCTCCACATGGTAGGCACCGATGTGCTGGGTGATGCCGCCGGCTTCACCGGTGGCCACCTTGGCCTTGCGGATGTAGTCGAGCAGCGAGGTCTTGCCGTGGTCGACGTGACCCATGACCGTGACCACCGGCGAGCGGGTGATCTCCTCGCCCTCGTAGGAGATGCCCTCGAGGACCTCGGTCTCCAGCGCATCGTCCTTGACCAGCTTGGGCTTGTGGCCCATCTCCTCGACCACGATGGCCGCGGTGTCCTGGTCGATGGTCTGGTTGATGGTCACCGCCGCACCCATGTTGAACATGGCCTTGATGACCTCGTTCGCCTTGATCGACATCTTGTCGGCCAGGTCGGCGACGCTGATCGACTCGGGGATGGAGACCTCGCGGACGATCGGCTGGGTCGGCTTCTGGAAGCCGTGCTTGCCGCCACCGCCCTGGCTGGGGCCACCGCGGCGGCCGCCACGACGCTCGGCGCGCTTGGCCTTCTTGCCGCCACGGCGACGCTCCTCGCGATCACCACGATCCTCTTCGTCACGCTCGCCACGGCCCTTCTTGCCGGTGCCGGCCTTGGTGGTGGCCTTCTTGACGGCGGCGCGGCGCGACTCGGGACGTCCCTCCTTGGGCGGGGCCGGGGGCTCCTCCGCGGGCGGGGTGGTGTCGAGCTCCGGCACCGGAATCTCGGGTTCGACGGCAGCCTTCTCGGCCTCGAGCTTGGCCGCGGCCTCGCGGGCGGACTCCTCGGCGGCACGCGCCTTGGCTTCCTCGGCCTCGCGAGCATCCTTGGCGGCCTGGGCCTGCTGGGAATCGGCCATGTCGCCCACCAGCTGGCGCGGCCCGGCGTCTTCCACCGGCTCCGGCGTGGTCTCTTCCTCGGCACGCTTGACGTAGGTGCGCTTCTTGCGCACCTGCACCTCGATGCTCTTGCCGCGCTCACCGGTCTTGATGCGGCTGCGCGTCTTGCGCGTCAGGGTGATGCGGTTCTTCGCCCCCGCGCCGCTGCCGCCATGGCTCTTGGTGAGATAGTCGAGTAGCTGACGCTTGTCCTCCTCGGACACGGCGTCACTCTCGGCCTTCTGACCAAGCCCGGCTTCCTTCATCTGCTCCAGCAGGCGAGGCACATCGCGCCCCACCTTCGCTGCAAAATCCTTAACGGTCATTTCTGACATTACGACCCTCCTCAGCCCGTGACCCGTTTACTGTTCGTTCTCGAACCATGGCGCACGGGCAGTCATGATCAGTGCCGCGGCGCGCTCCTCGTCTATCCCCTCGATGTCCAGCAGGTCATCGACGGACTGCTCGGCCAGGTCCTCCATGGTGACAATGCCCTGGCTGGCCAGGATGAAGGCCAGGTGGCGCTCCATACCGTCCATCTCCAGCAGGTCGTCGGCCGGCTGGGCGCCATCGAGCTCCTCCTCGGAGGCGATGGCCAGGTTCAGTAGTTCATCCTTGGCACGAGCGCGCAGCTCCTCGATGGTCTCCTCGTCGAACTCCTCGATCTCCAGCATCTCCTCGACCGGCACGTAGGCGACCTCCTCCAGGGAGGTGAAGCCCTCCTCCACCAGCAGGCGCGCCACGTCCTCGTCGATGTCCAGGTGCTGGATGAAATGCTCGACCAGGCTATCGATCTCCTGATCGCGCTTATCCTCGGCCTCATCCTCGGTCATGACGTTGAGACGCCATCCGGTGAGCTCCGAGGCCAGGCGCACGTTCTGGCCACTGCGGCCGATGGCCTGGGCCAGGTTGTCCTCGGCGACGGCCACATCCATGGCATGGGACTCCTCGTCGACGAGGATCGAGGCGACATCTGCCGGCGCCATGGCGTTGATCACCAGCTGGGCCGGATTGTCGTCCCACAACACGATGTCGACGCGCTCGTTCTGCAGCTCCGAGGACACCGCCTGCACCCGGGAACCGCGCATGCCCACGCAGGCCCCCACGGGATCGATGCGCCGGTCGTTGGTCTTGACCGCGATCTTGGCCCGCGAGCCCGGGTCGCGTGCCGCGCCCTTGATCTCGATGAGCTGCTCGGCGATCTCCGGCACCTCGATGCTGAACAGCTCGATGATCAGCTCCGGGCAGGTACGCGACAGGATCAGCTGGGCGCCGCGCGCCTCGGGATCGACCTTGACCAGCAGCGCGCGGACCCGCTCGTTCATGCGGTAGCGCTCGCCGGGGATCATCTCGCTGCGTGGCAGGAAGGCTTCGGCATTCTCGCCGAGATCGATGATCAGGCCGTCGCGTGTCGTCTTCTTGACGATGCCGGCGACCAGTTCACCCTCGCGCTCGGCATACTGGCGCACCACCTCGGCCCGCTCGGCCTCGCGCACCTTCTGCACGATGACCTGCTTGGCGGTCTGGGCGGCGATCCGGCCGAAGGAGGCGTTCTCGATGCGTTCCTCGACCACGTCACCCAGCCCCAGCGGCGGGTCACGGCGTTCGGCGAAGGAGAGCTTGATCTGGGCATCGGGCCCGTCGAAGTCATCGTCCTCGACCACCTCCCAGCGACGGAACGTCTCGTAGTCGCCGGTATCGCGGTCGATGTGCACGCGCACGCTGGCTTCCACGTCCTCGAAGCGCTTGCGCGATGCACTGGCCAGGGCCGCCTCGACGGCCTCGAAGATCACCTCGCGGGGGACCCCCTTTTCGTTGGAGATCGCGTCGACGACCGCCAGAATTTCTTTACTCATGCCTTAGCCTCGCCAGTGAACCTGTCCTTATGCACCGAGCTCATCACGTGAACTGCGGGACGACCCGCGCCTGATCGATGCCCTCGATGGGAAAGCAATATTCCTCGCCGTCGATCTGCAGCAGCACCTCGTCACTCTCGACCCCGGCCAGCAGCCCCTGGAACTTGCGCCGCCCGTCGAAGGGCAGGCGCAGCTTCACGGCCACCACATGACCGGCGTAGCGCGCGAACTGCTCGAGGGTGAACAGCGGCCGGTCCATGCCCGGCGAGGAGACTTCCAGCCGATACTCGCCGGGCACAGGGTCCTCGACATCGAGCACCGCACTGACCTGGCGGCTGACATCGGCGCAATCGTCCACGCTCACCCCGTCCTGGTGATCGATGTAGATCACCAGACGAGAATGTTTGCCCTGGGACAGATGATCGATGCCCCATAGCTCGAACCCCATGGCGGAGACCACCGGTTCGATCAGCGCATGCAGCGCAGCATCCTTGATTGCCACGGAAGAAAGCTCCTACAGCCGTTGCATCAGGCACCTGGCCGGGAGTGAAGAGAAGAGTCAGGTGGCTGATTGGCGTTGCCCGGAACAGCGCCGCCGTCTCCGGCTGGCAAGCTGCTAACAAAAAGCCCCTTCACAGGAAGGGGCTTTCACAAGAAACCTGTATACCACTTCGGCTCTCTGGCATGCCCCTCAACATCTGCATGCCTGCCAAGAAGATGGTAGCGGGGACCGGATTTGAACCGATGACCTTCGGGTTATGAGCCCGACGAGCTACCAGACTGCTCCACCCCGCATCAATCTAGGCCGGTGATTGTAAGCCCGCATGACGGCTTCGTCAAGCGGCAACACCGCATACTGCCAATCCTGCTTCGAAGTCCCGAAAATTGCCTCGACCACTTCGTCGTTGGTGCCGAAGGCGGGACTTGAACCCGCACGACCATAAGGCCACTACCCCCTCAAGATAGCGTGTCTACCAATTCCACCACTTCGGCATCGGGGAGACTGGATGACGACATCAGCCGCCGCTTTCCTCCAGCACTGGCGCCGTATTATCCACATTGCGGCCAGTATCGTCAAGGGTCGGCACGGCATTCTGCTGCTCGATCATCTCGGCATCGGGAATGCCGGCCTCGGGCGCCTCGCCGGCCTGGGAGGCGAACCAGGCCAGGGTCAGGGAGGTGGCGAAGAAGGCCACCGCCAGCAGCCCGGTAAACTTCGCCAGGAAGCTGCCGCTGCCCTGCGAGCCGAACACGGTCTGGGAGGCACCGCCACCGAAGGCGGCACCGGCTTCGGCGCCCTTGCCCTGCTGCAGCAGGATCAGGACGACCAGGGCGATGGCGATCGCCACATGGGTCATGAGAATGGCAACTTGCATGGATTCAACCTGCTGACTGACAAATGGCTAGGAAATCGTCGACCTTGAGCGAAGCACCGCCCACCAGGCCGCCGTCGATATCGGGCTGGGCGAGCAGCTCGGCGGCATTATCCGCCTTCATGCTGCCGCCGTACAGCAGACGCATGCCGCCGGCCAGCGCCTGGTCGTAGCGCGCCAGGCAGCCGCGGATGGCCGCATGCACCACCTGGGCCTGCTCGGGGCTCGCGGTGCGCCCGGTGCCGATGGCCCAGACGGGCTCATAGGCGACCTCCAGGCGAGCGCGCTCGGACTCGTCGAGGGCGTCGAACACCGCCTCGACCTGGCCCAGCACCACCGCCTCGGTACGCTCGGCCTCGCGCTCCTCGAGGGTCTCGCCGACGCACAGCACCGGCGTGAGCCGCTCGGCCAGGGCCGCCTTGACGCGCGCCAGGACCGCGGCATCGTCCTCGCCGAACAGGGTGCGTCGCTCCGAGTGGCCGACCAGCACCAGCCGGGCCCCGCACTCGCGCAGCATCGCCGCACTGACCTCGCCGGTGAAGGCCCCCGAGGGGCGGTCGCTAAGCGTCTGGGCGCCGACCGTCACCGACGTCTCGCCCAGCGCCCGGCCCGCCGCTTCCAGAAAAGGGAAGGGCACCATCAGTGCCACCTCGACGTTGACGGGCAGGGCGCCATCGGCGAAGGCCCGGCCGAACGCCTCGACCAGGGCCAGGGAGCCGTTCATCTTCCAGTTTCCGGCGATCAGCGGCATGCGCATGGGGGTTCCTCTTTCAAGGTGGTGCGAAATGGTATAGGAGGCGCCCATTCAAGACAACCGGCCCCGGGCCGCCTGCCCCGCTCAGCCGAGCAACGCTTCGACGTCGCCGGCCAGGCGACGCGCCAGGGCGTCGACGTCCAGGTGGGGGCGGCCCTCGACCATCACGCGGATCAGCGGCTCGGTGCCCGAGGCCCGCAGCAGCACGCGCCCCTGGTCGCCCAGTTCCGTCTCCAGGCTGCCCACCGCCTGCTTGAGGGAGGCCCGCCCCAGCAGGGCCTTGGCATCGCTGCCCGGCGTCAGGCGCACGTTGACCAGCGCCTGGGGCGCCTTCTGCAGGCCGGCGAGCAGGCGACCCAGCGACTGCTGCTCGCGGACCATGATCGCCAGCACCTGCAGCGCCGAGACGATGCCGTCGCCGGTGGTCTGCACATGGCCGCAGACGATATGGCCGG
Organism: Halomonas sp. 11-S5; assembly: GCF_029889825.1. Classification (NCBI taxonomy): domain Bacteria; kingdom Pseudomonadati; phylum Pseudomonadota; class Gammaproteobacteria; order Oceanospirillales; family Halomonadaceae; genus Halomonas; species Halomonas sp. 11-S5. The sequence goes on along the minus strand of NZ_JARANW010000018.1, from coordinate 40,750 downwards.
AGGACTCGCCGCCGAGCTGCCAGCCGTTGGCGGCCAGCCGCTCCATGACGTAGCGGTCCCCGACCCGGGCACGCTCGAAGGGGATGTCGAGCTCGCCCATGGCGGCCGCCAGGCCGAAGTTGGACATCAGGGTACCCACCACGCCACCACCCAGCTCGCCCCGGGCATGGCGATCCCTGGCGATCAGGTAGAGGATGTCGTCGCCGTCGATCTCGCGGCCGTCGGCATCCACCAGCAGCACCCGGTCGCCGTCGCCGTCGAAGGCTACCCCGAGGTCGGCCCCTTGCTGGATCACCGCCGCCCTCAGCGCGGCGGGGTGGGTCGAGCCCACCTCCTGGTTGATGTTCAGGCCGTCCGGGGTGGCCCCGATCAGGCTGACCTGGGCGCCCAGCTCGCGGAACACGCTGGGCGCGATATGGTAGGTGGCGCCGTGGGCGCAGTCGAGGACCATCTTCAGCCCGTGCAGGCTGACCCGATCGGGGATGGTCGACTTGCAGAACTCGATGTAGCGACCGGGGGCATCATCGACCCGCATCGCCTTGCCCAGGCGGTCCGGCGCCACGGTGGTCAGCGCCTCCTCGAGCATGGCCTCGATGCGCGCCTCGACTTCGTCGGCCAGCTTGGTGCCGGCGGCGGAGAAGAACTTGATGCCGTTGTCCTGGAAGGGGTTGTGGGAGGCCGAGATGACGATGCCCGCGTCGGCGCGGAAGGTACGCGTCAGGTAGGCAATCGCCGGGGTCGGCATGGGCCCCAGCAGCATCACGTCGACACCGGCGGCGGAGAGGCCCGCCTCCAGGGCCGACTCGAACATGTAGCCCGAGATCCGCGTGTCCTTGCCGATCATCACCCGGGGACGCCCCTTGTCCCGGGTCAGCACCCGGCCAGTGGCCCAGCCCAGCTTGAGCATGAAATCGGCCGTGATGGGGGGCTCCCCCACGGTGCCGCGGATGCCGTCGGTGCCGAAATAGCGTCTAGTCATGCGGACTGCCTTCCTCGAGTACGGCCCAGGTCATGTTCACCGCGTCCACGTGGGGCCCCACGTCGTGGACGCGCAGGATACGGGCGCCACGCTCCACCGCCAGGGCGGAGAGCGCCAGGCCGCCGGAGAGGCGCTCCTCCACCGGCCGCCCCAACACCTTGCCGATCATGCTCTTGCGCGACATGCCCACCAGCAGCGGCAGCCCGAGCTCCCCCAGGCGGTCCATGTGCTTGAGCAGCCGCAAGTTATGTTCCACCGACTTGGCGAAGCCGAAGCCCGGGTCGAGCAGCATACGCTCGCGACGCAACCCGGCGGCCTCGCAGGCCGCTACTCGCTGGGCCAGGAAGGCGGCCACGGCCTCCTCTACCGGCCGATCGTAGCGCGGGTCGTCCTGCATGTCGCCGGGCTCGCCGAGCATGTGCATCAGGCATACCGGCAACCCGCTGGCGACCGCCGCCGAGAGGGCGCCCTCGCGGCGCAGGTTGCGCACATCGTTGATCATGCCGGCGCCAGCCTGCCCCGTCGCCTGCATCACCTCGGGCGTGCTGGTGTCCACCGAGACCAGGGCATCGAACTCGCACACCAGGGCCTCCACCACCGGCACCACCCGATCCAGCTCCTGCTGGACCGAGACCGGCTCGGCACCGGGACGCGTGGACTCGCCGCCCACGTCGATGATTGAGGCCCCCTCGGCCAGCATCCGTTCGGCATGACGCAGGGCGTCATCCGGCACCGCATGGCGGCCGCCGTCGGAGAAGGAGTCGGGGGTGACGTTGAGGATCCCCATGATGTGGGGAAAGGAGAGGTCGAGCCGGTGCCGGCCACACGGCAGATACATCGGTGTACGGGTATCCATTATCTTCCTGCTGGTCGAACGGCAAAGGCGCCCCGCAGGGCGCCTGTGGTCGCTGGCGGACGGCCTCAGCTGCCGGCCGGGCCACCGAGCGGATCGGAGGGCCGACGCCTGGGCGTCTCATCGTCCTCGGCATCATCGCTCGACTCCGGGGTGGAGTCGGCGCGCGGCTCGCCGCCGGAGGGCGCCCCGCTGCCTGGATCGTCCCAGCCCTCGGGGGGGTTCGGATCACGTCCGTCCATGATGTCCTTGAGCTGATAGGAGTCGATGGTCTCGTACTTCATCAGCGCCTCGGCCATGGCATCGAGCTTGTCGCGGTTCTCCTCGAGGATCTTCTTCGCCTGCTCGTAGCAACCGTCGATGATCTTGCGCACCTCCTTGTCCAGCCTGGAGGTGGTCTCGCCGGACTTGAGCTTGGCGCCCTGGCCGGGCCCGCCGAGGAACTGGTGGGACTCGTCCTCGTCGTACATGATCGGCCCCATCTCCTCGGAGAGGCCCCACTTGGCGACCATGTTGTGCGCCAGCTCGGTGGCCCGCTTGATATCGTTGGAGGCACCGGTGGTGACGCCGTTCGGCCCCAGCGTCATCTCCTCGGCGATGCGGCCACCGAACAGCGAGCAGATCTGGCTGATGATCTGCTGGCGAGAGAGGCTGTAGCGATCCTCCTCCGGCAGGAACATGGTCACGCCCAGCGCCCGGCCGCGGGGGATGATGGTCACCTTGTAGACCGGGTCGTGCTCCGGCATCACCAGGCCGATGATGGCATGGCCCGACTCGTGGTAGGCGGTATTGAGCTTCTCCTTGTCGGTCATGACCATGGACTTGCGCTCGGCGCCCATCATGATCTTGTCCTTGGCCATGTCGAGCTCTTCCATGCTCACCAGGCGCTTGTTGCGGCGTGCGGCGAACAGCGCGGCCTCGTTGACCAGGTTGGCCAGGTCGGCGCCGGAGAAGCCCGGGGTGCCGCGGGCGATCAGCGACGGCTTGACGTCGTCGGCCAGCGGCACCTTGCGCAGGTGCACGTTGAGGATGTGCTCGCGACCGCGGATGTCCGGCAGCGGCACCACCACCTGGCGGTCGAAGCGGCCCGGGCGCAGCAGCGCCGGGTCGAGCACGTCGGGACGGTTGGTGGCGGCGATGACGATGATGCCCTCGTTGGGCTCGAAGCCGTCCATCTCGACCAGCAGCTGGTTGAGGGTCTGCTCGCGCTCGTCGTTGCCGCCACCCATGCCGGCGCCACGCGAGCGGCCCACGGCGTCGATCTCGTCGATGAAGATGATGCAGGGCGCCTGCTTCTTGGCCTGCTCGAACATGTCACGCACGCGGGACGCGCCGACACCCACGAACATCTCGACGAAGTCGGAGCCGGAAATCGAGAAGAATGGCACCTTGGCCTCGCCGGCGATGGACTTGGCGAGCAGCGTCTTGCCGGTCCCCGGCGGACCCACCATCAGCACGCCGCGGGGAATGGTGCCGCCCAGGCGCTGGAACTTGGTCGGGTCACGCAGGAAGTCGACCAGCTCCTCGACCTCCTCCTTGGCCTCGTCGCAGCCGGCGACATCGGAGAAGGTGGTCTTGATCTGGTCCTGGGAGAGCAGCTTGGCCTTGGACTTGCCGAAGCTCATCGGGCCGCCCTTGCCGGCACCACCGCCCTGCATCTGGCGCATGAAGAACATGAAGATCGCCAGGATCAGCAAGATCGGGAAGCTGGCAATCAGCAGGCGCATCCACAGGCTCTGCTGCTCGGGCTCCTTGCCCACCACGGTGACGTTGTTGGAGAGCAGGTCGTCCATCAGCTTGGGATCCTCCGCCGACGGGCGGATGGTCCGGAACTGGGAACCGTCGGTACGCTCACCGGTGATGGTGTAGCCATCGATGGTCACGTTGCGGATCTTCTCGTTCTGCACCTGCTGGACGAACTGGGAATAGTTCATCGCCTGCGGTGAGGTGTCGACGCTGAAGTTGTTGAACACCGTCAGCAACACTGCCGCGATGACCAACCACAGAATCAGGTTCTTCGCCATATCGTTCAAGGGACTACCCTCATTGCAAGAATCTGTCGGCCGAAAATGCCTAGTCTTTCGACACTACATGAGCGGCACATGTTCAGCCAGCCTCCGGCCGGAGCGGGAAACAACCGCCACTGTGACACAGTCGCGACGCCGTGTCCGGCCATCGGCCCGTTAGGCGCTGCCTATCGTGGCAGCGCTGTTGTGCGGCCGTGGGCATGCCTCAGCCGCGAAACCCTTCTGCCAGCAGGTAGACCTCGCGAGAACGCGCCCGGGAGGCCTCCGGCTTGCGGGTCACCACCCGCGTGAAGCTGCCGCGCAGCTCCTTGAGAAATGCGTCGAACCCCTCGCCCTGGAACACCTTGGCCAGGAAGGTGCCGCCGGGCGAGAGCGTCTGGCGCGCCAGGTCCAGCGCCAGCTCGACAAGGGCCATCGCCTGGGGCTGGTCGATAGCCGCCATGCCGCTCATGTTGGGGGCCATGTCGGACATCACCAGGTCCACCGGCCGATCGCCGAGCCGGCCAAGGATCGCCTCGAGCACGCTCTCCTCGGTGAAGTCGCCCTGGATGAAGTCGACATCCGCCAGGGCATCCATCTCGAGGATGTCGGAGGCGATCACCACCCCCTCGGAGCCGACCTTCTCGGCGGCCACTTGGCTCCAGCCGCCGGGCGCGGCGCCCAGGTCGATCACCGTCATCCCGCGCCGCAGCAGGCGGTCCTTCTCATCCAGCGCCAGCAGCTTGTAACTGGCGCGACTGCGATAGCCGTCCTGCCAGCGCTGCTGCACGAAGCGGTCGTCGAAGTGCTCCTTCAACCAGTCCTTGCTGGTCTTGCTGGGCGGCGCCTTGCCGGCGGCGCCCTTGGAGCGAGAAGCGTTGGAACGTGCCACGGCATCACCTGTGAATGACCATGAATGACAGGCAGTCGAGCGGATTCCGGGAAGACCTGATGGAGGTACGACGGGGTGCTGACCTGCGGGCCCGGCCGGAGGAAACATGCGGGGACACGGCGGCGAGCTTTCGCCGCGCGGCGTTTCGCCGTACCATGTGCGCTGCGCGCCAACCGGGAAGAAGCAAGATACCATGAGCTTGTCACAGGCACAAAAGAAAGCATTCCGCAGCATCGGCCACCACCTCGACCCCGTGGTCACCATCTCCGAGAACGGGGCCTCCGAAGGCGTGCTGGCCGAGCTCGACCGCGCCCTCTCCGACCATGAGCTGGTCAAGGTCAAGCTCGCCCTGCCCGACCGTGATGACCGCACCGCCATGCTCGACGAGCTGGTCGCGGCGAGCGGTGCCGAGCTGGTCCAGAAGATCGGCAAGATGGCCCTGCTCTACCGCCACAACCCCCGGGTCAACCCGAAGCTCTCCAACATCACGCGCTTCGAGAACCACCACGGGCGGCGCTGAGCCACCGCGCTTCGCGCGAGCTGTAAGCCATAAGCTTTAAGCTGTAAGAAAACACCCCGCTCAGGGCGCTACCTTGGGGGGTGTTTGGGTTCTGACTTACAGCTTACGGCTTCAAGCTTACAGCTAGGGTTACAGATGCTCGACGCTCGAGATCTCGTACTCGACCTCGCCGCCAGGGGTGCGCACCACCACCACGTCGCCCTCCTCCTTGCCGATCAGGGCACGGGCGATGGGCGAGGTGACCGAGATGCGGCCTTCCTTGATGTTGGCCTCGTCTTCGCCAACGATGCGATAGGTCACCTCGTCGTCGGTCTCCAGGTTGATCAGCCCCACGGTCACGCCGAAGATCACCTTGCCGGTCTGCGGTAGCTTGGTGACATCGATCACCTGGGCGCTCCCGAGCTTGCCCTCGATCTCCTGGATACGCCCCTCGATGAAGCCCTGTTGCTCGCGGGCCGCATGGTACTCGGCATTCTCCTTCAGGTCGCCGTGCTCGCGAGCCTCGGCGATGGCGGCAATCACCCTGGGCCGCGCCTCGCCCTTGAGCTCCTCGAGCTCCTTGCGAAGCCGCTTCTCACCGGCGACGGTCATCGGGACCTTGTTCATTGTGTAGCTCCTGCATGCAGTTCCTGTAGCCGCCGCACGGTAATGGCATTGCCGTACTCGAGCGCCATGCAAACGGCATTGGCCCCTGCCAGGGTAGTGGCATAGGGGACCTTGCGGGCGAGTGCGGTGCGGCGGATCACCGAGGAGTCGTTGATGGCCTGGCGGCCCTCGGTGGTGTTGACGATATAGGCGACCTCGTCGTTCTTGAGCAGATCGACGATATGCGGACGGCCCTCATAGACCTTGTTGACGATCTCCACCGGCAGGTCGGCGGCCTCGAGGGCCTCCGCCGTGCCACGGGTCGCGCACAGAGTGAACCCCAAGGTTACCAGAGAACGCGCCACCTCGATAACTCCCGCCTTGTCCGGGTCACGCACCGAGAGGAACGCCTTGCGGTCGCCCTCGAGGGGCGGGATCGCCTCGCCGGCGCCGAGCTGCGCCTTGTAGAAGGCCTCGGCGAAGGTGTCGCCACTGCCCATCACCTCGCCGGTGGACTTCATCTCCGGCGAGAGGATCGGGTCGACCCCGGGGAACTTGTTGAACGGGAAGACCGCCTCCTTGACGCTGAAGAAGTGCGGCACGATCTCGCGGGTGAAGCCCTGCTCGGCCAGGGTGGTGCCGGCCATGCAGCGCGCGGCGACCTGGGCAAGCGACGTGCCGATGCACTTGGAGACGAAGGGCACGGTGCGCGAGGCGCGCGGGTTGACCTCGATGACGTAGATCTCGCCGTCCTGCCAGGCCAGTTGCACGTTCATCAGGCCCTTGACGCCGAGTTCCACGGCCATCTGCTTGACCTGGTCGCGCATCGCGTCCTGCACCTCGGCGGGCAGCGAGTAGGGCGGCAGCGAGCAGGCGGAGTCGCCGGAGTGCACGCCGGCCTGCTCGATGTGCTGCATGATGCCGCCGATCACCACCTCGCTCCCGTCGCTGACCGCATCGATGTCGATCTCGATGGCGGCGTTGAGGAAGTGGTCGAGCAGCACCGGGGAGTCGTTGGAGACCTTGACCGCATGGGTCATGTAGTTCTCGAGCTCCGAGGCGTCGTAGACGATCTCCATGGCGCGCCCGCCCAGCACGTAGCTGGGGCGCACCACCAGCGGGTAGCCGATCACCTCGGCCTTGGCGAAGGCCTCCTCGAAACTGCGCGCGGTGGCGTTGGGCGGCTGCTTGAGCCCCAGCTTGTCGATCATCTGCTGGAAGCGCTCGCGGTCCTCGGCGCGGTCGATGGCATCCGGGGTGGTGCCGATGATCGGCACGCCGGCGGCCTCGAGCTCGCGGGCGAGCTTCAGCGGGGTCTGGCCGCCGAACTGCACGATCACGCCGACCGGCTGCTCCTTGTCGGCGATCTCCAGCACGTCCTCCAGGGTCACCGGCTCGAAGTAGAGGCGGTCCGACGTGTCGTAGTCGGTGGAGACGGTCTCCGGGTTGCAGTTAACCATGATGGTCTCATAGCCGTCGTCGTGCATGGCGAAGGCCGCATGGACGCAGCAGTAGTCGAACTCGATGCCCTGGCCGATACGATTGGGCCCGCCACCCAGCACCATGATCTTCTGGCGGTCGGAGACCTCCGCCTCGCACTCCTCCTCGTAGGTGGAGTACATGTAGGCGGTGTCCGAGGCGAACTCGGCCGCGCACGTATCCACCCGCTTGTAGACCGGGCGGATGCCGGCCTGCTGGCGGGTCTTGCGAAACTCCTTCTCGGCGACCCCCAGCAGGCTCGCCAGGCGCGCGTCGGAGAAGCCCTTGCGCTTGAGGGCGTACAGCTCGCGGGGAGTGAGCTCGGAGAGCGAGCGCTTCGCCACCGCCTGCTCGGCCTTCACCAGATCTTCGATCTGCACCAGGTACCAGCGATCGATGTTGGTCAGCGCGAAGATCTCGTCGACGCTCATCCCGGCGCGCATGGCGTCGGCGATGAAGAAGATGCGCTCGGCACCGGCGGCCTGCAGCTCGCCCTTGATATGCGCCAGCCCATCGGCGTCGAAGCGGGTCACCTTGGGGTCCAGGCCGTCGTTGCCGGTTTCCAGGCCACGCAGCGCCTTGTGCAGCGACTCCTGGAAGGTGCGGCCAATGGCCATCACCTCCCCGACCGACTTCATCTGGGTGGTCAGGCGGTCGTTGGCCTGGGGGAACTTCTCGAAGGTGAAGCGCGGGATCTTGGTGACCACATAGTCGATGGACGGCTCGAAGGAGGCCGGAGTGCGCCCGCCGGTGATGTCGTTCTGCAGCTCGTCGAGGGTATAGCCCACCGCCAGCTTGGCGGCGATCTTGGCGATCGGGAAACCGGTGGCCTTGGAGGCCAGCGCCGAGGAACGCGACACCCGCGGATTCATCTCGATGACCACCACGCGCCCGGTGTTGGGATCGACGCCGAACTGCACGTTGGATCCACCGGTCTCGACGCCGATCTCGCGCAGCACCGCCAGCGAGGCGTCGCGCATGATCTGGTATTCCTTGTCGGTCAGCGTCTGAGCCGGGGCCACGGTGATGGAGTCGCCGGTGTGCACGCCCATGGGGTCGAAGTTCTCGATGGCACAGACGATGATGCAGTTGTCGTTCTTGTCGCGAACGACCTCCATCTCGTACTCCTTCCAGCCCAGCAGCGACTCGTCGATCAGCAGCTCATGGTTGTTGGAGAGTTCGAAGCCGCGGGTGCAGATCTCTTCGAACTCCTCCTTGTTATAGGCTACGCCGCCGCCGGAGCCGCCCATGGTGTAGGAAGGGCGGATGATCACCGGGAAGCCGAACTGCGCCTGGATGCGCCAGGCCTCCTCCATGCTGTGGGCCACCTCGGCCTTGGGGCACTCCAGGCCGATGCGCTTCATGGCCTGGTCGAAGAGGTCGCGATCCTCGGCCATGTTGATGGCATCGGCGTTGGCACCGATCATCTCCACGCCGTACTTCGCCAGCACGCCGTGCTTGTCCAGGTCCAGCGCACAGTTGAGCGCCGTCTGGCCGCCCATGGTCGGCAGCACGGCATCGGGACGCTCGGCCTCGATGATCTTCTCCACCGTCTGCCACGTGATCGGCTCGATGTAGGTGGCGTCGGCCATCACCGGGTCGGTCATGATGGTGGCCGGGTTGGAGTTGACCAGGATGACCCGGTAGCCCTCCTCACGCAGCGCCTTGCAGGCCTGGGCGCCGGAGTAGTCGAATTCGCACGCCTGGCCGATGACGATGGGGCCGGCGCCAATGATCAGGATGCTCTGGATGTCGGTACGCTTGGGCATGGTGCTTCCCACAGAATAAGGGTGACGAAGGGCGACGATTCGAGGGGCCGGCCTAGCGGCGGGACTTCATCATCTCGACGAAACGGTCGAACAGCGGCGACACGTCGCGCGGCCCCGGGCTGGCCTCGGGATGGCCCTGAAAGCTGAAGGCCGGGCGGTCGGTGCGCTCGACGCCCTGCAGGGAGCCGTCGAACAGCGAGCGGTGGGTGGCTCGCAGGTTGGCCGGCAGGCTCCCCTCGTCGGCGGCGAAGCCGTGGTTCTGGCTGGTGATCATCACCCGGCCGCTGTCGAGGTCCTGCACCGGGTGGTTGGCGCCGTGGTGACCAAACTTCATCTTCACCGTCTTGGCACCAGAGGCCAGCGCCAGCAGCTGGTGGCCCAGGCAGATACCGAACACGGGGAGCTCGGTCTCGAGGATCTCCCGGATCGCCGTGATGGCATAGTCGCAGGGCTCGGGGTCGCCAGGCCCGTTGGCCAGGAAGACGCCGTCCGGGTTCAGGGCCAGCACCTCTGCCGCCGGCGTCTGGGCCGGCACCACGGTCAGGCGGCAGCCGCGTGAGGCGAGCATGCGCAGGATGTTGCGCTTGATCCCGTAGTCGTAGGCAACGACATGGAAAGGACGTTCTGCCTTTCCATCCAGGCCGGACGCATCGGCATAGCCCGCACCCAAGGCCCACTCGCCCTCGCTCCACTCATAGGGGGTCTGGCAGGAGACCACCTTGGCCAGGTCCATGCCCTTGAGGCCCGGGAAGGCACGGGCCGAGGCCAGGGCGCGTTCGACGGCGTCGTCACCCTCGGCATCGGCACCGGCCAGGATCGCGCCATTCTGGGCGCCCTTGTCGCGCAGGATGCGGGTCAGGCGGCGGGTATCGATGTCGGCGATGCCCAGCACGTTCTGGCCCTTGAGGTAGTCGGAGAGCGTCTGTTCGCAGCGAAAGCTGCTGGCCAGCAGGGGGAGGTCACGGATCACCAGGCCGGCGGCGGCGATGGCGCCGGATTCCACGTCCTCGGCATTGACGCCGGTGTTGCCGATATGCGGATAGGTGAGGGTGACGATCTGTCGGGTGTAGGAGGGATCGGTCAGGATTTCCTGGTAGCCGGTCATGGCCGTATTGAACACCACCTCACCGCTGGTCTGTCCATCGGCACCGATGGCCGTGCCGTGGAATACACTTCCGTCTTCCAGGGCCAGTATCGCGGGTCTGTTCAATGCAACGTCCTCCCATGCTTATCTAGGAATACTGCGGGGCCATGGCCGGGCCTTCGAGCCCCGGATGGCCGCCCCGCAAAAAAGCGGGACGAAACCCGATGTAAGACCGGTTTCATCCCGCTTGTTGTCATTCGCTCGGAACTGATTCGCTCAGAACATCAGCACACTGGGGGCCGAAGCAACAAGCGCTCGAGAGGGCTATTTGCCCGCGCGCCCGGCCAAAATCTTGGGGATATTACAGGAAATGGCGCCTCGCGGCTAGCCCCCGGAAGATCGTGGGCGCTTCCGCCGCAGAGCTCGATAGCGAGGGGCGCCGGGGACAAGCCGCAGGGGAGGTCCTACGCCAGGGAAGGCGTCGGTAGCGTACAGGGAGGTATTTACAGCGCCTCCCCGCAGGCTTGTCGACGGAGCAGCCCCGAGCTCCCGCCATCGGCACAATCTCCGGAATCAAAGCCCGAGTACGTCCTGCATCGAGTAGCGGCCGTTGCCCTGGCCGGCCACCCAGCGCGCAGCACGCACCGCGCCCTTGGCGAAGGTCATGCGGCTCGAGGCCTTGTGGGTGATCTCGATGCGCTCGCCCTCGGTGGCGAACATCACGGTGTGCTCGCCGACGATGTCACCGGCACGCACGGTGGCAAAGCCGATCTCCTTGTCACTGCGCGGCCCGCACTGGCCCTCGCGGGCGAAGACGCCGTGCTCCTTGAGGCTACGGCCCAGGCTCTCGGCCACCACCTCGCCCATCTTCAGCGCCGTGCCGGAGGGGGCATCCACCTTGTGGCGGTGATGGGCCTCGATCACCTCGATGTCGTAGCCCTCGTCGCCCAGTGCCTTCGCCGCCGTCTCGAGCAGCTTCAGCGTCAGGTTCACCCCCACGCTCATGTTCGGCGCGAAGACCATCGGCACCCGGTCGCGGAAGGCGTCCAGGGCGGCGAGCTCCTCGTCGTCAAGGCCGGTGGTGCCGATGACGATGCGCTTGCCGTGCTCGGCGCAGAAGGCCAGATTCGCCAGGGTCACCTGCGGCGCGGTGAAGTCGATCAGCACGTCGACGTCGTCGGCGATGGCCTCGAGCGAATCCACGGCGGCCACACCCAGCTTGCCGACGCCCGCCAGCTCGCCGATGTCGGCCCCCACGAGCGAGCTGCCCGGCTCGACGATGCCGCCGGCCAGTGTGGCCCCGGCATCCTGCTGCACGGCGTTGACCAGGGTGCTACCCATGCGGCCGGCGACACCGACGATGGCAATACGGGTCATGTGGACTCCTGTAGAAGCGGTAGCGATTCGAGAATGGGCGAGAGTATATCAGAGCCTCAAGCGGCATCTCGTGGCGATACGCTGCGCTCGATTTCCTCGCCATGGTCGAGCTCGACTCGCTTGAGGTCATAGGCTGCCTGGAGGTTCAGCCACGACTGCGCATCACCGCCGAAATAACGCGCCAGCCTCAGAGCCGTATCCGCCGAGATCGCGCGACGCTCCTTGACGATCTCATGTAGACGGGTCGCGGGCACGCGCAGCTCACGCGCCAGGGCGTTGACGCTCATCCCCAGCGGATCGAGATAGTCCTCCCGCAGCACCTCGCCAGGATGGATAGGCCGCATGCCGTTCTTGATCATGATGGCAACTCCTGCTCGACAGAGGTCAGTGATAATCCACGATTTCGACACCGAAGGCGAGCGCATCGAGATCACCCACAAGGCCTCGAGCCGCCTGGCCTTTCCCGGCGAGCCCATGGGGAAGGATGAGACCGGCTAGCCGCCGGCGCGCCCGCTGCGCAGCAGCAGCGCGATCGCCAGCAGTACCAGGGCGCTGCCCGGCAGCCAGACCCAGCCGACCCGCTCGGGCTCCCGGACGAACAGCAGCAGCATGGAGACGAAGGGCACCAGGTAGCTGTAGGCGGTGACCGCCCCGGGCGTGAGCGCCGAGGTGGCGCGCTGCAGGAGCCAGAAGGTCAGGGCACTGGAGAAGAGCCCCAGGTAGACCAGCAGCAGCAGGTCAGGGCCGGTCATGGTCGCCAGGCGGCCCACCGGCTCGATGGCGAGCCCTAGCAGCCCGATCAGCACCGCGCCCAGGCCCAGGCTCCAGAAGGTGCGCACCGCCGCCGACCCCGGCAGGCGCCCGGTCGCCAGCCCCCACTTGCTGAGCACCGGATAGAGTGCCGTGGAGAGGCAGCCCAGGAAGAACACCGCCTCGCCGATGCCGAACTGCAGGCGCCCGCCCTTCGCCAGCGACTCCGCAAACGCCAGGCCCAGCGCCCCCGCCGCCCCCAGCGCCAGGATCGCCGGCAGGCGCCAGGCCAGCCGTTCCACGCCGAAGCCCAGCCCCAGCAGGAAGGCCAGCAGCGGCACCGTGACGAAGAGGGTGGCCATGGAGAGCGCCGTGGCATGGTGCGCCGCCCAGAACATGGCGCCGAAGAAGCCGGCCAGGCAGAGCCCCATCAGGGCATAGAGCGGTAGCCGCCGCCAGGCAGGCAGAAAATCCGGCGAGCGCCGAGCCAACCACCACAGGCCACAGCAGGCGATGACGAAACGCAGCGCGGTGAGCGAGAACGGCGGCAGCTCGCTCATCGCGCCCACCGCGGGAAACGACAGCCCCACCAGCACCGCCCACAGCAGCATGCCGAGGTGGGCGGCGCGGGGCGAGACGCCGCCGCTCAATTTTCCCAGACGATCTCCAGGGTCACGCCCGCGAGTCCCTCGAGCGCGGCATTCACCCTGCCCTCGAGCCGGTCCAGGGTCTCGTCATCCAGCGTCTCGACGGCCACGATCAACCGTTCCGGCTCGGCCTGGAGCAGGCAGAGGCCCTCGTCGAAGCTCACCCGCGCCTGGGTCTCCTCGCGGTCGATCGGCCGGGCATCGGCCCAGTCCCGGCACAGGCGCTCGACCAGCCCCTTGGCATCCTCGGCGGGAATCTCGGCTCGTGAAATCGGCATGGCAGCCTCCGCGTCTCGTTGGGTGAATGCCCAGACTATGACGACGCCCCCGTGAACGCCACCCCCTCCCCCGATGCTCCGCCTCATGACATTTGCCCTCACGCTGGCGAGGGTGACAGGTGCTCACCTCCAGGCACTATGCTGTGGCACAGGGCACCACCACTCATCGGGAGAGCTCGGCAATGATCATCAACTGCGTGGCCTACGAAAAGGGACATCGCCTGCGCGACATCCAGAGCGACGAGATCGGCGACTACCTGGGGCAACCTGACCGTTTCGTATGGGTGGCACTGCATGAGCCCGACGAGAAGGAGATGGCCCGCTTCCAGGCGGTCTTCGGCCTGCACGAACTGGCCGTGGAGGACGCCCTGAACGGGCACCAGCGCCCCAAGTTCGAAGAGTACGACGAAGCGCTGTTCGTGATCATGCACATGGTCACCATGCGCGACGACCAGCTGGAGACCGGCCAGGTGGCGGTGTTCGCCGGCCCGGGGTACGTGCTGTCGGTGCGCCTACACCCGGGCCGGGGCTTCAGCGAGGTCCGCCAGCGCTGCGAGCACGAACCGAAGCTACTCCGACACGGCCCCGCCTTCGTGATTTATGCCCTGATGGACACCATCGTCGACCGCTACTTCCCGGTGGTCGAGGCCCTGCAGGCCGAGCTCGAGAGCATCGAGGACCAGATCTTCGTCAGGGGAACGGCCCGCCAAAGCCTGGAGCGCCTCTACCAGCTCAAGCGCCAGACCATGCGGCTCAAGCATGCGGCCATGCCCTTGGGCGAGGCCGCGAGCCACCTGTTCGGCGGCCGGGTCCCGGCGCTGTGCCGCAAGACCCGGGAGTATTTCCGCGACGTCTACGACCATCTGCATCGCATCGAGTCAGCGGTAGATACCATCCGCGAGATGACCATCACCGCGATCCAGGTAAACCTCTCGATGGTGGCGATCGACGAGGGCGAGGTCCACAAGCGGCTGGCGGCCTGGGCCGCCATCTTCGCAGTGGCCACCATCCTTGCCGGCATCTGGGGCATGAACTTCGCCCACATGCCCGAGCTGGACTGGCGCCTGGGCTACCCCCTGGCGCTGTTGGTGATGGGCAGTGCCTGCGGCACGCTCTACTGGCGCTTCCGCCGCGCCGGGTGGCTGTAGCCAGCACCCAACTGAAGCCAACACATACAGCTCCTCGCTGCTGGTGCCAGGGCTCCTCGTTTTCTAACAGCCCACAGCTTGCTATACGCCCTCTCCGCAAATGCTCCACTGGCGCTTACGCCAGGCGGAAGGGGCTCAGCGGGTTCAGCGGGCTCAGCGGGCTCAGCGGGCTCAGCGGGCTCAGCGGGCTCAGCGGGCTGCAGTATAGAAACCGGTGGCATCCAAAGGCAGGCAGCAACTAAACTGTACAAATAACCAGCAACCGTGCGGATTCGGTGGGGCTCTAACAGAGGCATTAATGCAACAATGCACTACTGCATTAAGGCGCACAGTACGTTAAAATAAACGTACCCTTACGTCTAAGATCACGTACCAATGGCCCAAGCGATGCAACAGGCAGCCCACAGCACCCATGACTTTCCCGCGCTGCGAGGGATGCAGGGTGGACGCGCATGCTACACGATCATGTGCCCGCTGCGCCTGATCCCCAGGCTGTTTCACTACGACGATACAGGGCTCCCGCCTGAGGAGCGCGCCCAGCGCGCCATCAACCCTGGCCGCATCCCCGAGATCGCGGACTACCTGACACAGAACCCTGATAGCTACATCCTGCCGGCCATCACGGCGTCTCTCGACCAGGAGGCCGAATTCGTCCCGACAGGCGAAGAACTCGTTCCACTGGTGGGCATGCTGCGCATCCCCCGTGAGGCGCGCTTGCTGATCAATGACGGGCAGCACCGGCGCGCCGCCATTGAGCGCGCGGTCACCAGAAAGCGGGAGCTGGGCCATGACAGCATTCCCGTCCTGCTGTTTATCGATGAAGGCCTGAAGCGCAGCCAGCAGATGTTTGCCGACTTGAACCGGCATGCGATACGCCCCAGCACCTCGCTCAACACCTATTTCGATAAGCGCGATGCCGCCTCCACCCTGGCCCGCTGCATCATGCAGGAGGTACCCTGCTTTCAGGAGCTTACCGAAGTTGAGAAGAGCTCGTTACCGCTGAAATCCAGGAAGCTGTTCACCCTGAGCGCGATCAAGAACGCCAGCTGGCGCTTCCTGGAGAAGCGCAAGCGCGACGACGCAAGCATCGATGACCATGTGGAATGCATCACCTTTTGGGCGGCCGCCTGCAAGGTCATGCCGGATTGGTTGGAATCGCTTCGCAACCCCAGCCTGCCCATGCAGCTTCGCCAGGGAACTATTCATGCCCACGGTGTCTTTCTCCAGGCCCTGGCAGTGAGCTGCAGTTCGCTGCGCCGCGAAGCAGCCGAGCGCGACATCGATTGGTACATCGGACGGCTGACCCCTCTCATGGAGATCGACTGGCAGCGCTCCAATCCCGAATGGGAGGGCCGTTGCCTGCGCGATGGCCGGATCTCCAAGTCACACACATCTGTAGAACTACTGGCTTGCTATCTCAAGCAGCGCCTGGGGATTTCTCTGAGCGAAGACCAGCGCCAACTCGAGGACATGTTCTCACAATGAGCGAAGCCACCCTTTTTGCAACGCAAGACGAGATGCTAGCGGAACAAAGTGTCGCTGGCAGACCACTGCCGGACCTGCTTTCCGAGGTCCAGTCGCTCTACCTTGATGATGAGCGCCCCTGGGTCATCGGCTTTAGCGGTGGCAAGGACTCAACAGCCGTACTGTCGCTGATCTACACGGCAATCGAAAAGCTTCCCGCAGCGCAGCGACACAAGCACGTCTATGTCGTCAGCTCGGATACCCTCGTAGAAACGCCCATCGTCGTTGACATGGTGTCCTCGACTCTTGAACGCATTAACAAAAATGCCGAAGAGCAGGGATTGCCGTTCTCCGGTCACCAGGTGGTGCCAAAACCCAACGAGACATTTTGGGTGAACCTCCTCGGCAAGGGCTATCCTGCCCCGACACAGAGTTTTCGCTGGTGTACCGAGCGCATGAAGATTGACCCCGTGAGCAGCTTCATCCTGGACAAGGTGACGCGCCACGGTGAGGTCGTTGTCGTGCTTGGGGCCAGGAGCCAGGAGAGCGCTTCACGGGCCCAGGTGATCGCCAAGCACAAGGTCGATGGTTCTCTTCTTTCCAAGCACTCATCGCTGCCGGGCGCCTACACCTATATGCCCATCGAGGACTGGACTTTCGATGAGGTGTGGATGTACCTGCTGGGAGCTCCCACACCATGGGGAGGCACGCACCACCAGTTATTCGACCTCTACAAGGACTCGAATGCCGGGGAATGTCCGGTCGTCATCGACACCAAGACCCCCTCTTGCGGTAATTCACGATTTGGCTGCTGGACCTGCACCGTCGTTACCAAGGACCGGGCAATGGAGGGTTTGATCGAGTCGGGTGAGCTATGGATGAAACGCCTGAAGGCCTTTCGTGACCTGCTCTATCGGACAACGCTGCCACATAACAAGACAAAGTACCGTAACCACAAGCGGCGAACCGGGAAGGTGCATTATGCTCGTGGGCATATCACCGATGACAGCAACATCGAAAAAAAGCATATCCCAGGCCCTTACTGGATGGCTTATCGGCAAGCCTGGGTGAAAAAGCTTCTGGAAATCCAGAAGAATCTCAACGACGGCGGAAACCCGATCGTTCTCATCCAGGAGGACGAGTTGAAGCACATTCGTCTGGAGTGGTTGAGTGACCCCAATGAACCAGATGCCCTGGATGCGCTCCCTGCCATCTATGCCAGCATATATGGCCACAAGCTAGAGTGGATGCAGGACTCCGCGGGGGTCTTGAGTCAACAGGACGCTGCTGCCCTGAACAGCGCCTGCCTGGAGCACGGCACACCTATCGACCTGGCCGTCAAACTCCTGCAGCTTGAACAGTCGCTTGATGGCTTGAGCAAGCGGCATGGCGTCTTCAAGCGGATCGACTCCCTCTTGAACCAGGACTGGGGTGATCTCGATACGCTTCATACCAAGAAACAGGATGCCAGCATGGCACTCGAGGGAATGCAGGCGGCCAAGGGAAAGATGCAAGATATCTTCCAGGAAGATATTGGCTACCAGGGAAAGACCCGAAACGCAAAAAGCGTCTATGACGAGCTGCTGGCTGGGCTAGAAATTCAGTACGAGGAGCTAAGCAAATGATCCTGAACACGCTGAAGATGGGCAATTTCAGGGTTTATCGAGGCGATCACGAGATCGACCTTAGGCCGGAGGGGCCAAGTGGGGCAAAACCCATTATCCTGTTTGGTGGCCTGAATGGTGCCGGCAAGACGTCGATCCTCACGGCCGTGAGACTGACCCTCTATGGCCGTCGCATCCTGGGTGCCAAGGTGCCGAGCGATGAGTATCACCGCTATTTAAGGGACTGCATTCACAAGCCCATTGATTCGGAGCGTACCTCAAATAGCGCCTATGTACGGCTTAATTTTAGCGATAGTCGAGGCGGCCGCCAGCATGAATACGATGTGGTTCGCAGCTGGTTCCGCGATACGAATGGTGCTGTTACGGAAAATCTGCAGATTACACGTGATGACGAGGTTCTCTCTCACCTCTCACATGACCAGGCTCAAAGTTTTCTGAATGACCTGATTCCCCTGGGCATCGCTGACCTTTTCTTCTTCGATGGAGAAAAGATCGCCGAGCTGGCGGAGTCAAAAGGCAATGCGGCGCTTGCCGACGCGATCCAGCGGCTTCTGGGCCTGGACCTTGTCAACAGGTTGCGGGCTGACCTGGGTGTCTATATTCGCAACCACTCGAAAGGCAGGTTACCGGAAGCGATTCGCCAGGAAGCCGAAACATTAGAGGCTGACTATGAGCGCTACTATTCGCGTTACCAGCATGAGCTCGAGGGAAAGGAGGCCCTGGAGGACCAGCTTCACAACCTGAGAGCGGATATTGCCCAACTGGAACAGAAGATAGAAGCGCACGGCGGTGCCTGGTACGAAAATCAGGCGGACGAAAAGGAGCGGATGGAACGCCTGCTGGCTGATCAGGAGGCTATCAGGGGGCGGATACGTACATTGAAAGGCTCCCTCTATCCATTAGCGCTGGCTCCGACAGCGCTAGGTGCCTTGCTATCTCAGCTCGATGCCGAGAGCCACTATCGTAAGCAGCGGGTAACCCATCAGGCAGCCAAACGCCAATCGAAGGCACTGCGAAAAGAGTTGGAAAGTGCTCTGCAAGGCCAGGAGGCGCTACTAGAGAATGCTATCGAAAAAGCATTTGGAAAGAGCCTGAAGCCGCCCAAGAAGATAGAGATGGTGCATGACTTATCTGATAGCGAGATAGAGCAGTTACGCCATCAGATCACGGTAGAGGCACCAAAGCAAAAGGAGGAAGTCGATGAGCTAGAAAAGAAGCTAGAAGGTCTGCGACACGAGATCAGTGAGTGCGCGGCAAACCTGGAGCGAGCACCGGACGAGCAACGCATCAAGCCACTCTATGAACAGCTGCACGAGGCACAGCTCAAGCAAGGCCGCTTAAACAGTCGAATTGAAGAACAACGTGAAAATGCCAAGCGTGAACTTCGCTCAACCATGGACTGTATTCGAAAACTGCGCAAGCTTGAAACTGAACATCAGCATCAATCTGATAATGTCCACGCTATCGAAATGGCTCAGTCAGTCAGAGAAATGCTAATGAGCTACTCTGATCGCGCAAAAAACAGCAAGATTAATGAGCTTGAACATCATTTTAGTGAATCATTCAAGCAGCTGTCGCGTAAGAACCATGATCAGCTTTCTCCAAAAATCGATCCTAATACCTTTGGTGTTGAGCTGATGTACGCTGATGGAAAAACAATAGATCGTGAACAGCTATCAGCCGGGGAAAAACAAATTTACGCTACTGCCATGCTTGAAGCTTTAGGAAAGTCCTCAGGCCGACGCCTACCTATCATCATCGACACGCCTCTTGGACGCCTGGACTCTAAGCATCGTTCAAGAGTCATTGAGTACTATTTTCCTTATGCCAGCCATCAAGTAGTCCTCCTTTCGACAGACACGGAAATAGAAACTAAAAACAGCCCTAAACTTTTCCAAGACTCGATTTCTAAAGCATATCGCCTAGGTTTTGAAAGCCTTACAGGACAAAGCACAGTCGAAAAAGGTTACTTTTGATGCTACCAAATAGATTCTCATTGACTCGTCAAACTGAAGAAAAGCTTAAAAGGGATAAGTTGCGCTCAGGAACACCACCTAACATTGCCGCCAGGGAATTATTTTTTAGATCAATTGAGACCGGAAAAGTCTTCAAAAACCTGTCTCTTACAGACAGTGGACACATGATGCTTGACAAGGCGACTTGGCTTGGAGAAACAGAAACAGCAACATTAACCATACTAAGAAACTTATATAAAAATAGCCAAGGAGCCGATTTGTCCTGCGCATGGAGTCTGCACGTCGAGCATGGATTAGAAGTTACTTCGTGATGGTAAAATAATGTAGCAACTCTTTTTTCAAGCTCTCTGTTGTAATTTCAACAAGAGGGCTTCTTCCAATCTCGTCATTCACCTCCTTGTATATGTAAAACAAATCTTTATCGTAGACTTTCTTTACCACCCGAGAATATGCTTGAAGCGAATCGTCGTAAAGAGCCTCATCAATGTCTAAGACCCCGTGGGCTAATTTACTATTATTTCTAATAGCAAGAATAGGCCAGACCTCCTCCACACTCCTTTGCCCACCCTCTATGGAACTATAATATAACATCTCTGTGACTAAACCTCCTATTCCGGTAACCTCTTTCCCATTAACCACAACTCTCCCAGCTCCTTGGGTTAAACTTATCACCCCATCGCGCATACCTTTAGAAACAAAGCAAAACTCTAAACTTCTAGATAAAGACATTATCGCCTCAGAAATAAGACCACTTCTCTTATAAACAAGTGACGCCCTGTAAAACCAGCACGACATAACTGTCACAATATAGGGCCAAACATCAGAAGAATAGTTAATCTTTCTAGAACTCCCAATGGTCGCTCCATCAAAGAAAACATCTACAACATCCTTTAGCTTGCTAAGTCCTAAGGATTTCAGCCTGCTTTTTTTTTCGTCATATATAGGCCTAGCAAACTTAACCAAAGAAGCTCCTAAATTTTTATAATCATCTTTTTTTTCAAGTCTTGCAGGGCACCAAATTAACCGCTGCATGCTTTCAATATCATATATTAGAGAGAGATAACTTTCTCTAACTTTAAATCCCACCTCCCCATTTAGGGCAAGAAATGATGAACCACCAATACTAGAAACATCTCTGAAAAGCCTCTCAACAGGGACCCTCCAAGAAAGAAAATCTGTTGATAAAATGTTGAGTAAAGACAGAGCCTGTTTAGGAGTTAAGAGCTCAAGGTCAAAATATTCCCAACCATCATTATATATATAGAGGCCTCCAATATCTTCTGCCGAATAAAGAAACCTATAAACACTATATATTACACAACGATCCTCCAAGGAGGAAACTGGCCTTATAAAACTAACCAATCCACTGAACTTATCATCGCCGTGGAAGCAAAGCTGATCAGGGTTCACGTCAGTAAACAAGACAGAACCAGCAGCACTATGACTGCTCAGGAAATCGTCAAGCATTATTTGGGCGAGTGTCACCTCGCCCTCAGACACCACCTCGACAATATTGAAAGGCGACTCCACTTTCATTCTTCAACTTCAGAATCAGATGAATGCTCAAGTATATCTGAATGAATGCCAAGCAGATCCCTATAGTCCGCCTTTGCCTTCATTGTAAACTCGTCAACGTATTCAGTAACCAAAGCATCAAAATCTTTACTAGCTTTAGCCTGGTCAATCTTGCCTTCTTTTACTTTCTTCTCGTCCTTTTTCTGCTCACTTTCTTTCATCTGCAACAATTCGATTTGATCATCTGACAGGGATGGATCAACAGCATATGACTTTTTAAAAACCTTTTCGCGCTCTCTCCTATATTTAGATATAAACTCCCCCGCAGAATCTGCACCTTTCTCAAAAAGAGTATTCTCTACACTAGCAACATCATCACATGACTGAAACCCAGCAACTACAACTTTTTTTCGCACACTTTCCAAAGCTAGATTTGAAAAGAGAAGCTGCTGAAATGAGAGCTTCGTATCCTCTCTAAAACGAATTCTAAAATCGTTATACACTGTATGCTGCATAAAGCTATTCACTGGGTTAAACTGCTCTCTTTTTTCAGAAAAAACAATTTCTATAAGTTTGAAAAACCCAGAGGCAGCACTTTTTGGCGATAGCTCTAGCTGATAACCAAGTTTGAAAAACCAGCTTGCAACATTAATTAAAGCACGCTGGAAAAGTGCATATCGAAGCACTTCTAGTTGCGCTTCTCTTCTTTGTTCTCTAATCTCGCTCTCAACTTCCTTTATTTTAAGTTTAACTCTGCCATTATTTTCGTCAATGGGCCTATAACTAACTATATTTTGGAAAACCGAGTTTGAAATAGCAGCTTCAACGTCTTTTCCGAGCCCTTTCTTTTCCAAGCCATAAATAGACTTGCTTACAATACCCCAAAGCTCACTATAAGGTTTTTTATTAAAGAAAAGATCTATTAAAAATGGTACTATATGCCTCCCAACCCTTTCCTTTAAGATATTAGACTGAGCGTATGAGAATTCATCCCATTTTATTTTCGCCGGATACTCGTACGGGTCAGCACCTTCTGGAAAAAGCTCTGCGTCAGCATCAGTAATTTCCAGCATATACTGAGCCAAGTAGTCTGACTTAAAACCATCATCTAGAGCTTTTTTTATTATCCCGATGCTAGTTATAGAATATTCCCTATTAACATTATTTGAAAGCCTAATATCTTTAGTGTTCCATTCTACCGCTGAAAGATAAACCTCGCTATAAGGCTCCTTAACAATTGTGTCACAAAACACACGGCATGCTAAATCACTTGCTGACTTATCAGAAAGTAAGATATTAAAGTGTGCGCCTACTGTCTTCATAGTAGAGTTTACATCGACAAACAAAGACCTAAAGACCCTTGGCACACTTGGAGTTGTTGCCTCATCGCATCCTTTGAATGAGCTTGGTGGGTACATTATACATATCGGAACAATAATATCTCTAACCTTGTCAAGGTTGCGTTCATAAATTCTTTTTAGAGCCATCAATCTATGTTGTCCATCGATGACAATAAGCGAAACTCCTTTAGGGCTCATCCTTGTAGACCGCATTGAAAGAATCGCTTGATTAGCAACTATTTTCCTAGAGTTATCTTCCTTCGTGATTTGCAAAGCATCTGAACTATGTGACTCTCTTCCGGAAATCTGGAAGTTATTTTTCCACTTTGTCCCGATCAAACCTTTACTAGGCTCCTCAATATTTTCACGCTCTCCATAAAATGAATCAATAACACCATCGGACAGAGGCACAATAGCTGCCAGTAATGGAGGAAAAAATAGCGGTTTTGTCTTAGCCGCTTCTTCTTCAGGCTGGAGATACTGAACTATTTCATCTTCAACTCTTTTCTCATCAATATCCCTTTGCATCATCAAGTCGAAATCAATATCTTTCATTTGGACATCACGCGCAAACTTAAGGTCACTTATAGCTCTAGCAATAGGCATTGATGTCATGAAAAAATCAACAGGATAGGAGCCCGAAGAAACAAACCTCCCAAAATTACCCACAAGATCAATATCAAACTCTTTCTCTTCTTGTATACCAAGTAATATTTCTGACATGAAAGCTTACCTATTATTTAAGATTGGATTTGAATTCACGATGAGTAGTTTTTCCATTTTCCTTAACTCATCCTCAGACACATTAGCATGTGGGATCTCTATTGTCGTGAATATAATATCTGGCCAAAGAAAACCACTCTCTCTCAACCGAGAACCAAATGTACCGTAATCAGTTTTATCATAGTCTCTTTTATGCTGGAAATACCTTGTTTTCAGACTCTGATTGAAAGTCATTCCACAGTATAGCGGCCTAAAAAGCTGCGATGCAGACTCAAGAAAACTCAAAAATCGATAAGCTTCACTTCCAGACTCTTCCCCAATAACCTGGTCTAAATAGTCAAAATTCACGACTTCGCCACGAAAAGAATTTTCTTTCCTACCTCCTGCATTGTATTCCGCTACATCAAGGCTCAAAAAGGCTTTTGAAGCCAAGTTATTATAAGCCGACAATTTCTTTTTAACCACTTTAAGAGCAGCACTTAGGCGTTCATCGCCAATTTCTTGGTCCTTATATATTCCTAAGCGTTTTTTTTGGAACGGGTTGTATGAGAAAGAGTAGAGGCCAGGTTTATCTGGAATCTCAGCTGCTCTCTCTGTTGGGTAACGCTGCATGACCGCTTCCTAGTGAACATTAAAAACGCCCTCCTACATCTTAGGATATAGGAGGGCGCGAGTCATTCATAGTTACTAGATCGGACTTACGGCTTCATGTCCTCGAAGAACTTCTTCACCCCGTCGAAGAAGCTCGACTTCTTCGGCGAGTGGTGATGGCCGTTGCTGCCGCCCAGGCTGTCCTGGAAGGTGCGCAGCAGGTCCTTCTGCTCCTCGTTGAGCTTGACCGGGGTCTCGACCACGACCTTGCACAGCAGGTCGCCCGGCGGGCCGCCACGCACCGGCTTGACGCCCTTGCCGCGCAGGCGGAACAGCTTGCCGGTCTGGGTCTCGGGCGGAATCTTCAGCTTGACCCGGCCGTCCAGGGTCGGCACCTCCAGCTCACCGCCGAGTGCGGCGTCAACGAAGTTGATCGGCACCTCACACTGCAGGTGGCGGCCGTCGCGCTGGAAGATGTGGTGCGGCTTGATCGCCACCTGGACGTAGAGATCCCCGGGCGGGCCGCCGTTGATGCCGGCCTCGCCCTCGCCGTTGAGGCGGATGCGGTCGCCGATATCCACCCCAGCCGGAATCTTCACCGAGAGGGTGCGGGTCTCGCGCACCCGTCCCTCGCCGTTGCACTTGTGGCACGGCACCTTGATGTGCTGGCCGCTGCCGTGGCAGGTCGGGCAGGTCTGCTGCACGGCGAAGAAGCCCTGCTGCATGCGCACCTGGCCCATGCCGTTACAGGTCGGGCAGGTCTCCTTGCTGGAGCCCGGCTCGGCACCGTCGCCGTCGCAGCGCTCGCATTCGATGTGGCGCGGCACGCGGATATCCACGCTGGTGCCGGCCACGGCGTCCTCGAGGTCGAGCTCGAGGTTGTAGCGCAGGTCGCTGCCGCGGGCCGGGGCGTTGGGATGGCGCCGGCCGCCCCCGCCGCCGAAGATGTCGCCGAACACGTCGCCGAAGATATCGCTGAAGCCGCCGGCCCCGGCACCGCCGAAGCCGCCTCCGCCGAAGCCACCGGCCTGCTCGTCGACACCGGCATGGCCGAACTGGTCATAGGCGGCGCGCTTCTCGCTGTCGCTCAGGACCTCGTAGGCCTCCGAAACCTCGCGGAACTTCTCCGCCGCGGTGTCATCATCCGGATTGCGGTCCGGATGGAATTTCTGGGCGTGGCGTCGGTAGGCCTTCTTGATGTCCTTCTGGTCGGCCCCGCGCTCGACGCCCAGTACTTCGTAGTAATCACGCTTGGACATGAGTCTGTCCGCCTCCGTAGGGACTCAGCGGAAACACCAACGCGGGAGTCTGGCCCCCGCGCTGGCGTCATCCGTGGTTCAGATGTCGTGGTTTACTGCTTTTTCTGGTCGTCGTTGACTTCTTCGTACTCGGCGTCGACCACGTCATCTTCCTTCTTGGCGCCAGCCTCGTCGCCGGCTTCATCAGCCTGCTGGGCAGCATCGCTCTGCTCGGCGTACATCTTCTGGGCAAGGTTGCCGGACGCCTCGGTCAGCTTGTCCAGCTTGGCCTGGATGTCGTCCTTGTCGTCACCCTTGATCGCCTCCTCGAGCTCGCTGGCGGCGCTCTCGATGGCCTGCTTCTCCTCGTCGCTGGCCTTGTCGCCGGCCTCCTCGAGGGTCTTGCGGGCGGCGTGGACCATGCCGTCGGCCTGATTGCGCAGCTGCACCAGCTCCTCGAACTTCTTGTCCTCGTCGGCGTGAGCCTCGGCGTCCTGCATCATCTGCTCGACCTCTTCCTCGGAGAGACCGCTGGAGGCCTTGATGACGATCGACTGCTCCTTACCGGTGGCCTTGTCCTTGGCGGAGACGTGCAGGATGCCGTTGGCGTCCAGGTCGAAGGCGACCTCGATCTGCGGCACGCCGCGCGGCGCCGGCGGAATGTCGCTGAGGTCGAAGCGACCCAGCGACTTGTTGCCGCTGGACTGCTTGCGCTCGCCCTGCTGCACGTGAATGGTCACGGCGGTCTGGTTGTCATCCGCGGTCGAGAAGGTCTGGGTCTTCTTGGTCGGGATGGTGGTGTTCTTCTCGATCAGCGGGGTCATCACGCCGCCAAGGGTCTCGATACCCAGCGTCAGCGGGGTGACGTCGAGCAGCAGCACGTCCTTGACGTCGCCGCCCAGCACGCCGCCCTGGATGGCAGCACCCACGGCCACGGCCTCGTCGGGGTTGACGTCCTTGCGGGCGTCCTTGCCGAAGAAGTCGGCCACGGACTTCTGCACCATGGGCATGCGGGTCTGGCCGCCGACCAGGATGACGTCGTCGATCTCGGAGGCGGACAGGCCAGCATCCTTGAGCGCGGTCTTGCACGGCTCCATGGAACGCTTGATCAAGGCCTCGACCAGCGACTCCAGTTTGGCGCGGGTCACCTTGACATTGAGGTGCTTGGGCCCGGTGTTGTCGGCCGTGATGTACGGCAGGTTGACATCGGTCTGCTGGGCGCTGGAGAGCTCGATCTTGGCCTTCTCGGCGGCTTCCTTGAGGCGCTGCATGGCCAGGTTGTCGCCGGAGAGGTCGATGCCGCTATCGGACTTGAACTGGTCGACCAGGTAGTTGATCAGTGCCAGGTCGAAGTCCTCGCCGCCCAGGAAGGTGTCGCCGTTGGTGGCCAGCACCTCGAACTGGGTCTCGCCGTCGACGTCCGCCACCTCGATGATGGAGATGTCGAAGGTACCGCCGCCCAGGTCATAGACCGCGATGGTCTTGTCACCGCGCGCCTTGTCCATGCCATAGGCCAGCGCCGCCGCGGTCGGCTCGTTGATGATGCGCTTGACCTCGAGACCGGCGATACGGCCGGCATCCTTGGTGGCCTGGCGCTGGCTGTCATTGAAGTAGGCCGGCACGGTGATGACCGCCTCGGTGACTTCTTCACCCAGGTAGTCTTCCGCGGTCTTCTTCATCTTCTTCAGCACTTCGGCGCTGACCTGCGGCGGAGCAAGCTTCTTGCCCTTCACTTCCACCCAGGCGTCACCGTTGTCGGCCTCGGCGATGGTGTAGGGCACCATCTTGATGTCCTTCTGGACGACATCGTCCTTGAAGCGACGGCCGATCAGGCGCTTGATGGCGTAGACGGTGTTATGCGGGTTGGTCACCGCCTGGCGCTTGGCCGCCTGGCCCACCAGGATCTCGCCGTCTTCCGTGTAGGCGATGATGGAGGGCGTGGTACGTGCGCCTTCGGCGTTCTCGATCACCTTGGCCTGGTCACCGTCGAGCACGGCGACACAAGAGTTGGTGGTCCCCAGATCAATACCGATGATGCGTCCCATAGGAAATCCTCGAAATTACAGTTGAATTCGTCGTCTGCGGCTTTCACCGCGGGGTTGCCGTCTATCTGGGGGCCCTCGAGACCTTTTCAAGACCCGAGGACCGCTTTTGTATGGCCCGGCCTCAGCCGGCGGCCTGGCTGACCACCACCATGGCCGGGCGCACCAGGCGTCCGTTGAGCAGGTAGCCCTTCTGCATCACCTCCATGACGGTGTTGGGCTCCATCTCGGGGTTGGGCACCATGGCCATGGCCTCGTGGTATTGCGGGTCGAAGGGCTCGCCGTGGGGCTCCACCACCTCGACGCCGAACTTGGCCAGCGCGTCGTGCTGCATCTTGAGGGTCATGGAGACGCCCTCGCGATGCGTCTCGCTGGCGCCGTCCTGCATGGCGTCCAGCGCCTTTTCCAGGCTGTCGACCACCGGCAGCAGCTCCTTGACGAACTTCTCGAGGGCGAACTTGCGTGCCTTCTCGGCCTCCTGCTCGGCCCGGCGACGCACGTTCTGCGCCTCGGCGGCGGCACGCAGCTGCTGCTCCTTGGCGTCGGCGACGCTCTGCTCGAGCTCCTCGACCCGGGCCGCCAGCACCTCGGCCTCGGGATTGTCCGCGGCCTGGGCTTCGGTGGCGGCCTGCTCGGCGCCCTCGATGGCGCCCTCCAGCTCACCCTCCACGGTCTCGGGCTCGGCTTGCGGCTCGGCGTCCTGCTCCTCACGAGCGAGCTCGCGAGCGAGTTCGTCGTCCAGCGGGGTCTGGGGGTCTTTGGCCATGTGGGTCTCCTGAATGGCGATCAGCGGCCAGGAGCCGCTGGCAAGGCATGAATGATGACTTGAGTGCGTGTCTGCGGGGTATATGGGGCTGGCCGTGGCGAACTCAAGGCGTCATCGGGCGACGACGCCGAACGTGCATTGTGGGCGAACCTTGGCTACTGTATAAACACACAATACGTGTATGGATAACCAGTAGATACAGGCTGGGCAGTTACAGACCCAGGCCGTTACAGACCCAGGCAGTTACTGACTTAGTATTCCCAGACAGGCCCCGGGAGGCACCATGCTGACAGAGCTTGCCATTCGCGACTTCGCTATCGTCGACCACCTCGAGCTGGAGCTTTCCGGCGGCATGACCGCCATCACCGGCGAGACGGGGGCCGGCAAGTCCATCCTGCTGGGTGCCCTGGGGCTCTGCCTGGGCGAGCGCGCCGACAGCGCCAGCGTGCGCCCAGGCCGCGAACGCGCCGACCTCAGCGCCCGTTTCGACCTCCAGGCGCTGCCCGCGGCCCGCGCCTGGCTCGAGGCCCGCGAACTGCCCAGCGACGACTGCCTGCTGCGCCGGGTGGTCACCCGGGCCGGGCGCTCCAAGGCCTGGATCAACGGCCAGCCGGCCACGGTGGCCGACCTACGCGCCCTGGGCGAGCACCTCATCGAGATCCATGGTCAGCATGCCCACCAGGCGCTGCTGAAGGAGGAGACCCACCTGCGCCTGCTCGACGACTTCGCCGGCCACCGTGAGCAGGTGGCCGGGATGCGCCAGGCCTTCCGCGACTGGCAGGCGACCCGCCGCCGCCTCGAGCGCCTGACCGAGGACGGCGACGAGATCCGCGCCCGCCGCCAGCTGCTGCGCTACCAGGTCGAGGAGCTCGACCAGCTGGCCCTGGCCGAGAATGAGCTCAAGGGGCTCGAGAAGGAGCAGGAGGAGCTGGCCCACGCCGAGGAGCGGCTACGCGAGGCCCAGTTCGCCGCCGAATGCTGCGACGGCGACGAGGGCGGCGCCCTGTCGCTGCTCAACCAGGCGATCCAGCATCTCTCGGCGCTGCCGGGCAGCGGCCGCGGCAGCCTGGCCGACACCCTCAGCATGCTCGGCGATGCGCGCATCCAGGTCGAGGAGGCCAGCCGCGAGCTCGGCCACTTCGCCGGCGGCGTCGAGCTGGACCCGGAGCGGCTGGCCTGGGTCGAGGCGCGACTCGGCGAAGTGCATCGCATCGCCCGCAAGCACCATGTGCTGCCCGAGGAGCTCCTCGCCCTGCACCGGCGGCTGGCCGACGAGCTCGAAGGCCTGGAAGGCGGCGACGGCGACCTGGAGGCGCTGGCCGCCGAGGCCGATACCCTGAAAAACCACTGGCAGGAGCAGGCCACCGCAATCTCCCGAGCCCGCCACCAGGCCGCCCGCCGCTTCGGAGAGGCCGTGCAGGAGCAGCTGGCCTTCCTGGCCATGGACAAGGCCACCTTCGAGGTCGAGCTGGAGACCCGCGAGACCCCGGCCGCCGAGGGGCTCGAGGTCGCCCGCATGCTGATCAGCGCCAACCCCGGTCAGCCGGCCCGGCCGCTGGCCAAGGTCGCCTCCGGCGGCGAGCTCTCGCGCATCAGCCTGGCGATCCAGGTGGTGGCGGCCCAGCACTCGACCATCGCCAGCCTGGTGTTCGACGAGGTGGACGTAGGCATCTCCGGCGCCACCGCCGAGATCGTCGGCCAGCTGCTGCGCCGGCTGGGCGAGAACGGCCAGGTGATGACCGTGACCCACCTGCCCCAGGTGGCCGCCCAGGCGCACCATCACCTGCACATCGAGAAGCAGGCCGGCGAGGCCTCCACCCTGACCCGCATGGCGCTGCTCGACGAGGCCGGCCGGGTCGGCGAGCTGGCGCGCATGCTGGGCGGGGTGAACCTCTCCGACCGCACCCTGGCCCATGCCCGGGAGATGCTCGACGCCAGCCAGCGCGCCCACCACTGAGCCCGCCGAACGCGGCTCGTACTCAAGATTAGATTGCCCCAACGCAGTGCGGCCCCGATCCTGGGATCGGGGCCGCGGTCGTCTGCCTGGCGGATTCAGCGGGGCGAGATCACTTCTTCTGGATGCCTTCCTGGCGAGTCGCGCGGGAGCCGCGGGGCCTCACATAGAGCACCAGGGCATGGTCGACCAGCTCGAAGCCGTGTTCCTCGGCGATCTCCTGCTGACGACGCTCGATGGTCTCGTCGAAGAATTCAATGATCTCGCCACTCTCCAGGCACACCATGTGGTCGTGGTGCTCCTCCTGGGAGAGCTCGAAAACCGCATGACCGCCATCGAAGTTGTGGCGGATCACCAGGCCGGCGGACTCGAACTGGGTCAGCACGCGATAGACGGTGGCCAGGCCCACGTCCTCGCCTGCTTCCAGCAGGGTCTTGTAGACATCCTCGGCACTCAGGTGGTGCTGTTCGGAGGCAGTCTCGAGGATCTGCAGGATCTTGACGCGCGGCAGGGTCACCTTGAGACCGGCCTTGCGCAATTCATGGTTCTGGTCGGCCATGGTCGCTCTTCGCAGTATCGGGTAGGGTCGGTTATGATCGACCGAATCCACGATAGTGAAGAACAGGCGCAAATGCAAAAGCTGACCAGAATCGTCACCCTTTCCGTCGCCCTGCTGCTGATCAGCGGTTGCAGCTACTTCGGTGTGTACAAGCGCGATCTGCCCCAGGGCAACCTAGTGACCGAGGCCATGGTCGAGCAGCTGCGGCCGGGCATGAGCCGACAGCAAGTGGTCGACCTGATGGGCAGCCCCCTGCTCGAGGCCCCCTTCGATGCCAGCCAGTGGGACTATGTCTATCGCCTCGACGAGGCCTACGGCGGCGTGGAGCAGCGCCGCGTCACCCTGACCTTCGCCGGCGGGCGAGTCGCGGAGGTCGAGCGGGAGGGCAACTTCTCGAAGGCCCCGCCGCTGAGCGATGATCGCGGCATCGGGCCCGACAGCGAGGGCACCTCGGCCGCCCGCGAAGCCCCCATCGACAACGTCACCCCGGACCGCCCCTGACATCAGCGCACTGCGGTCTTCGTTGACGCCCCGTGCCGGCCCTCGCCGGCCGGGGCGTCAGTGTTTGCCGCGGGCAGCCCGCTCGCTGCGCGCCGCCTTGGGATCGATCTGCAGCGGACGATAGACCTCGACCCGATCCCCAGCGCGCAGCCGCACCGCGTCCGGGTCGCGCAGCCGCTTGCCGAAGATGCCCAGGGTGGCCTGCCGGAAGGTGGCCGGGGGCAGTTCGGGAAACGCCGCCTCCAGCCCCGCCATCGCCACCGCCTGGTGCGCCGTGGTGCCCTCGGGCACCACGAGCGGGATGATGCGCTGCTGGTCGGGCAGTGCGAAGGCCACCTCGACATCGAGCGTGGCGGGCGCGCTAGCGGCCATAGAGGTTGTCCGCCCGGCGGGTGAAGGAGTCCACCAGCTGGCCGGCCACCTGCTGGAAGAGCTTACCGAAGGCCATCGCCAGCAGGCGGTTGGCGAACTCGAACTCCAGCTCAAGGCTGATCTTGCAGGCCCGCTCACCCATCGGCAGGAACAGCCAGCGACCCCGCAGGCGCTTGAAGGGGCCGCTGACCAGCGACATCTCGATGCGCTCGGGCTCGATCAGATCGTTGCGGGTGGTAAAGCTCTGCTCGATCCCGGCCCGCCCCAGGGTCATCTCGCCGATCAGGTGCGAGTCATCGCGCTCCAGCAGGCGTGCGCGTCGGCACCCGGGCAGGAACTCCGGATAGCGCTCGAAGTCGTTGACCAGGTCGAACATGTCCTTGGGGGTGTGCCGCACCATGGCGGACCGATTGACCGTTGGCATTGAGCTCTCCGCTGACTTCACAGTGCCCAGGGCGTATCATGAGCGGTTATTTCAGGCCTTGAATGGTACCACGCTTCCCCCCACATCGAAGGGGCAGCGCCACCGGCAGATACAGGACACGAGGTTTCATGGCCAACAAGAAAGGCAAGAGCAAGGGGCCCAGCAGCAACGTCATCGCCCAGAACAAGAAGGCACGCTTCGAATACCACATCGACGAGGCCTTCGAGGCCGGCCTGGTGCTGGCCGGCTGGGAAGTGAAGAGCCTGCGGGCCGGCAAGGCGCAGCTCACCGACACCTACATCCTGGTCAAGAACGGCGAGGCCTGGCTGTTGGGCAGCCACATCATGCCGCTCAACACCGCCAGCACCCACGAGGTGGCGGATCCCACGCGCACCCGCAAGCTGCTGCTGCATCGCAAGGAGATCGCCAAGATCTTCTCGCGCACCCAGGAGAAGGGCCACACCTGCGTGCCGCTCAAGCTCTACTGGAAGCACAACCGGGTGAAGTGCGAGCTGGCCCTGGTGACCGGCAAGAAGCTGCACGACAAGCGGGCCACCGAGAAGGACCGCGACTGGCAGCGCCAGAAGGGCCGCATCATGCGGGAACAAACCAAGGCCTGAGGTGTCACAGCCCTGCACATCCTGTTAGGATGCGCATTACGGGGGCGACACGGTTTCGACGCCGGTGACAATCCCTGAGGTGCATGCCGAGAGCGTGATGTATCTCGTAAATACAACATCACGATTGAATAGTCGCAAACGACGACAACTACGCTCAGGGCGCGCTGGCAGCTTAAACGCCGCTAGCTTCTAGCCCGGCCCCGAAGTGATGTGCCCATTCATCACGGAGGGGATACGAGCGACGACTGATGGGATCGCGATCGGTGGTGTCCTCTCGCCGGTCGTTAAAACTCAGAGGAATCGCGTTGCTGGATCCTGCTCGTCGGAGCCAGTCGCGTTAAATCAAAAGACGAAACTAAGCATGTAGAGCCAATGGGTGAGTGCCGGCGGACGCGGGTTCAATTCCCGCCGCCTCCACCAAACAGTCGACGAATCAAGCGCCTACGGGCGCTTTTTTCGTTTCCGGCCTGCCGTCTCCGCCTCGCTCGCCCGTCGACCTGCGCTCGGCTCGTGAAACGGGCTGCCCCACCCCGACTTTCGTATTAGCCTTGACGCGAAAACCTCTTGCGACCAGCCTCAGGGGGCGCCATTATCAGCGCCCACTCGCCGGCCCATGCGACCGGCCAGGCGAGAGTGAGACCGGGGTGGCATCGGGTCCGGACGCGCCAAGGTGCTCCAATTACCGATAAGACCCTACCATTGTTGATATTTTCCCGATCTGGATTCGAACCCCCATGAGCAAAGTCCTGATTATCGGCGCCGGCGGCGTCGGCGGTGTCGTCACCCACAAGTGCG
This sequence comes from Halomonas sp. 11-S5, assembly GCF_029889825.1. Classification (NCBI taxonomy): domain Bacteria; kingdom Pseudomonadati; phylum Pseudomonadota; class Gammaproteobacteria; order Oceanospirillales; family Halomonadaceae; genus Halomonas; species Halomonas sp. 11-S5. The sequence continues at coordinate 7,878 of NZ_JARANW010000018.1, read as the reverse complement.
CCCAGCATCCCGAGGTCTTCAGCGAGATCTGCCTGGCGAGCCGCAACCAGGCGAAGTGCCGCGCCATCGCGTCCCAGCTGGAGCGCCCCATCCAGACCGCCGAGGTGGATGCCGACGACGTCGAGGCGCTGGTCGCGCTGATCGAGTCCTTCCAGCCCGACGTGCTGATCCACGTCGCCCTGCCCTATCAGGACCTGACCATCATGGAGGCCTGCCTGCGCACCGGCGTGCCCTACCTGGACACCGCCAACTACGAGCACCCGGACGAGGCCAAGTTCGAGTACAAAGAGCAGTGGGCCTTCCAGGAGCGCTACGCCAAGGCGGGCAACATGGCTACCCTGGGCTGCGGCTTCGACCCGGGCATGACCAACATCTACTGCGCCTATGGTCAGAAGCACCTGTTCGACGAGATCCATCGCATCGACATCCTGGATGCCAACGGCGGCGACCACGGCTATCCGTTCGCCACCAACTTCAATCCCGAGATCAACATCCGCGAGATCACCGCCAACGGCCGCTACTGGGAAGAGGGCGAGTGGAAGGAGACCGCGCCGCTGGCCGAGAAGCGCAGCTTCGACTTCGACGGGATCGGCGAGAAGGATCTCTACCTGCTCTACCACGAGGAAATGGAGTCCCTATCGCAGAATATCCGCGGCCTCAAACGAATTCGCTTCTGGATGACCTTCTCCGAGACGTACATCACCCACCTCAAGGTGCTCGAGAACGTCGGCATGACCCGCATCGAGCCGATCGAGTTCGAGGGCCGCGAGATCGCCCCGCTGCAGTTCCTCAAGGCGGTGCTGCCGGACCCGGCCTCGCTCGGCCCGCGCACCAAGGGCAAGACCAACATCGGCGTGATCCTCGACGGCATCAAGGACGGCAAGCGTCGCAAGGTGCACCTCTACAACATCTGCGACCACCAAGCGTGCTACGCTGAGGTGCAGTCCCAGGCGATCTCCTACACCACCGGCGTCCCCGCGGTGACGGGCGCCATGCTGATGCTCGAGGGCCTGTGGAAGGGCGACGGCGTGTTCAACGTCGAGCAGCTCGACCCGGACCCCTTCATGGCGCGCATCGGCGACATGGGCCTGCCCTGGCAGATGGTCGAGCTCGACCCCGACGCCGACCTGCTGGCCTGATCCACGATGTCCGAGACGGCTTACCCCTTCGACATCGAGGCCTGCCCGTCGCCCGCCTACGTGGTGGACGATGCCCTGCTGCGCCGCAACCTGGAACTGCTGCGGCGGGTCCAGGAGCGGAGCGGCGCGCGCATCCTGCTGGCGCTGAAGGGCTTCGCCATGTGGGATACCTTCCCGATGATCCGTGAGTACCTGGTGGGTACCACGGCCAGTGGCCAGGACGAGGCGCGGCTGGGCGCCGAGACCTTCGGCGGCGAGGTGCACTGCTACTCGCCGGCCTTCAGCGAGGCGGAGATGGCGGTGGTGCTGCGCTACGCGGACCACCTCAGCTTCAACTCCCCGGCCCAGTGGCAGCGTTTCCGCGAGCGGGTGGCCCAGGCGCCACGGCGGGTCTCCTGCGGCCTACGGGTCAACCCCGAGTACTCCGAGGGCAAGGTGGCGCTCTACGACCCCTGCGCCCCGGGCTCGCGGCTCGGCACCCGGGCCGTGGACCTGGAGGGCGTGGACCTCGCGGGGCTCGAGGGCCTGCATTTCCACACCCTGTGCGAGCAGAACAGCGACGCCCTGGAGCACACCCTGGCCGCCTTCGAGGAGCGCTTCGGCCGGCACCTCGCCGGTCGCCGATGGGTGAACTTCGGCGGCGGCCACCACATCACCCGCGAGGACTATGACGTGGAGCGGCTGGTGCGGGTGATCCGCGACTTCAAGGCGCGCCATCCGCACCTCGAGGTCTACCTGGAGCCCGGCGAGGCGATCGCGCTCAACACCGGCTACCTGGTGTGCAGCGTGCTGGACATCGTCGAGAACGACGGACCCATCGCCATCCTCGACACCTCCGCCACGGCGCACATGCCCGACGTGCTGGAGATGCCCTACCGGCCCGAGATCATCGGCGCCGGCGAGCCCGGCGAGAAGGCCCACACCTACCGGCTGGGCGGGCTGACCTGCCTGGCCGGCGACGTGCTGGGCGAGTACAGCTTCGACGCCCCGCTCTCGATCGGCGACCGTCTGGTGTTCACCGACATGGCCCACTACACCATGGTGAAGACCACCACCTTCAACGGCATGCGCCTGCCGTCGATCTGCCGGATCGACGAGGCCAGCCGCGAGGTGCGCACGGTGAAGACCTTCGGTTACGAGGATTACCGGCAACGACTCAGTTGAAGGAGAACCAGCAATGTCCCAGGTCTTCAAGTTCGGCGGTGCCTCGATCCAAGACGCCGCTGCCATCCGTCGACTGGGCGAGCTACTGGCCCGCTTCCGGGCGCGCCCGCTGGTCGTGGTGGTCTCGGCCATGGGCAAGACCACCAATGCCCTGGAGGCGCTGCTGGCCGTGGCGCGGGATGGCAAGGCGGCCGACTATCGCGACCGCCTCGAGTCCCTGCGCCGGGACCACCTGGCCACGGTCGAGGCCCTGTTCGGCGCGAATGCCGGCCCCGTGGCGGAACGGGTCGAGGCGCTGATCACCGAGCTCGACCAGCGCCATCGCCGTCATGCGGGCCGTGAGCGCCCCTTCCACTATGACCAGACCGTCGGCTTCGGCGAGCTGCTCTCCACCACCATCGTCAGTGCCTGGCTCGACGCGGCCGGCATGGCCACCGAGTGGTGCGATGCCCGCGAGCTGGTGATCACCGACGATTGCCACCAGGCAGCCAATGTCGATTGGCAGGCCACCGCCGAGCGGGTGCGCGGCCTGGTGGCAGACGACGGCAGGATCCGGGTCACCCAGGGCTTCATCGGCAGCACCGCCGAGGGCGCCTCGACCACCCTGGGCCGCGAAGGCTCCGACTTCAGCGCGGCGATCCTCGCCCACTGCCTGGAGGCGGAGGAGGTCACCATCTGGAAGGACGTGCCGGGGCTCTTCAATGCCGACCCGCGGCGCGTCGACAACGCGGTACAGCTCGAGCAGATCTCCTACGGCGAGGCCATTGAGCTGGCCTGGCACGGCGCCAAGGTGATCCACCCCAAGACCCTGGGGCCGCTGCAGCAGAAATCGATCCCGCTGACGGTGCGCTCCTTCGAGGACCTCGAGGCACCGCCCAGCACCATCGGCCGCGACACCCGGTTCGACACCCAGACGCCCTCGCTGATCCTGCGCGAGGCGCAGACGCTGCTGGAGATCCGCCCGCGGGACTTCGCCTTCATGGACGAGGCCCGCCAGCACGACATCCTCGGCCGACTGGTGGCGGCCGGGCTGCATGCCAGCCTGGTCGACAGTGGCGCCATGCGCCTCTCGCTGTGCCTGGACGGCCACCCCGAGCGCCTCGAGCCGCTGGTCGCGTCGCTGTGCGACGACTATGCGGTGGCGCGTCGCGACGACCTGACCCTGCTCACCGTGCGCCATGCCGACGACGCGCTGCTGGCGGCGCTGGGCGCCGGGCGCGACAGCCTCGCCGAACGGCGCAACGCCGATACCGCCCAGCGGCTCTTTCCCGGCAGCCAGTGCCAGGGGACCTGGCATATCCCGAGCTGAGGCTCAGCCCAGCGCCCGGACCAGCAGCTGCACGCCGACGATGGCCATGGCCAGGATTACCAGGCGGTAGAAGAGGCGCTCGCTGACCCGGTGCTGCAGCCACAGGCCGCTGCGCACCCCGGCCCAGGCCACCGGCACCAGCACCAGCGAGGCCCAGGCGCTGGTCAGGTTGATCTCGCCGAGCCACAGGTAGGGCGGCAGCTTCATCAGGTTGACCGCGGCGAAGAGGATCGCGCTGGTGGCGATGAAGGCTTCCTTGCTCAGCCGCCGGGGAACCAGGTAGAGGTTGAGCGGCGGCGCCCCGGCATGGGCCAGGAAGCTGGTGAAGCCGCAGCCGGCACCGGCCGGCAGCGCCCAGCGGGGTGCGATGGGACGCCCCGCGGCAGGCTTGAACAGCATGTAGGCGGCGAACAGCAGGGAGATCACGCCCAGCAGCAGGCGCACGCCGTCCTCGTCCAGGCGACCGATCAGCAGGGTGCCGATGACCACCCCGATGGCCAGCCCCGGGAGCACGCGACGCACCTCGGCGCGGTCGTGGTGTCCCCACCAGGCCTTCACCGTGAAGGCATCCATCACCAGCAGCAACGGCAGCAGCAGGCCGGCCGCCTCGATGGGGCCGATGGCGAGCGCCATCAACGGCACCGAGAGGGTGCCGAAGCCGCCGGCGAACCCGCCCTTGGAGACACCGGTGAGGTAGGTGGATACCACGATGAGGGTCCAGGCCAGCCAGGAGTAGTCGGGGAGCGACATGGGCCTTCCTTGGGTTTGATCCATCCTCGGCACGAGACGACGCCGGGCCACGGTGGTGGCCCGGCGTCATGATACCGCACGGGGCGGGAGTGGCCGTCAGCGACGGCCGGGCATCAGGCGGCGTCGCGCTTGCGCCCGCCGGCCGCATGCATGGCCAGGGCGGTATCCAGCATGCGGTTGGAGAAGCCCCACTCGTTGTCGTACCAGGCCATCACCTTGACCAGGCGGCCGTTCACCCGGGTGTGGTTGGCATCGAAGGTCGAGGAGTGGGCATCGTGGTTGAAGTCGATGGAGACCAGCGGCTGAGCGTTGACCGCCAGCACCGGGGAGGCCTCGGCGGCGCTGGCCACGATCTCGTTGATCTCCTCCTTGGTGGTATCGCGACCGGCGGTGAACACCAGGTCGACCAGCGAGACGTTGATCACCGGCACGCGCACGGCCAGGCCGTCGAACTTGCCCGCAAGCGCCGGCAGCACCAGGCCCACCGCCGCGGCGGCGCCGGTCTTGGTGGGGATCATCGAGTGCGTTGCGCTGCGCGCCCGGTAGGGATCCTTGTGGTAGACGTCGGAGAGGTTCTGGTCATTGGTGTAGGCGTGGACCGTGGTCATCAGGCCGTTCTCGATGCCCACCGCCTCGTGCAGCGCCTGGGCCACCGGGGCCAGGCAGTTGGTGGTGCAGGAGGCGTTGGAGACCACCTTGTGCTCGGGCGTGAGCACGTCCTCGTTGACGCCATACACCACGGTGGCGTCGGCGTCGGGGCTCGGCGCCGAGATCAGCACGCGCTCGGCGCCGGCCGCGAGGTGCTTGGCGGCGGCCTCGCGCTTGGTGAACAGGCCGGTGCACTCCATCACCAGGTCCACGCCCAGGGACGTCCAGGGCAGCGCCGCCGGGTCCCGTTCGGAGAGGATGGCGATGCGCTGGCCATCCACGGTCATGCTCTCCTCGTCGTGCTCGACGGAGAAGGGGAAGTGACCGTGCACGGTGTCGTGGCGCAGCAGGTGCGCGTTCAGGGACGGGTCGCCGAGGTCGTTGATGGCGACCACCTGCACGCGATTGCGATAGCCGTTCTCGTAAAGGGCACGCAGCACGTTGCGGCCGATGCGGCCGAAACCGTTGATGGCGATCTTGAGCGTCATGGCGTTGTTCTCCTCGGTCCAGTAGCGTCATCTCCCCCATAATGTGGACCAGTCGTGTCCGGGGCTCAAGCACTTTTTAGTAACTTTACAACATATGGTTCTTCACCTGGCCATCCGACGACACCACTTCGTCACACGCATCCAATAGGATGCACCCGTAGAGTGGCCTCGTGTCGAGATCGAAGGGAGAGCCCGCACACCGACCACAATGTAGTAAACTTACCTCAAAGACGGTATCGTGATTCAATAATAACCAGTGTCCATCGGAGGAGCCCGACATGTCGACCACCCCACTGCACACCCCCATCCGTCGCACCAAGATCGTCGCCACCCTGGGTCCGGCCAGCGACCAGGAGGGCGTCCTGGAGGCGATGCTCAAGGCCGGCGTCGACGTGGTGCGCCTCAACTTCTCCCACGGCAGCCCCGATGACCATCGTCGCCGCCTCGAACGGGTCCGCGAGATCGCCGACCGCCTGGGTCGCAGCGTCGCCGCCCTGGGCGACCTCCAGGGTCCCAAGATCCGCATCGCCCGCTTCAAGGAGGGCGCCGTGGAACTCGAGGAGGGGCAGTCCTTCATCCTCGACATGGGCCTGGCCAGCGACCAGGGCGACGCCAGCCGCGTCGGCTGCGACTACAAGACCCTGGCCGACGACGTCGGCCCCGGCGACCGCCTGCTGCTCGACGACGGCCGGCTGGTGCTCGACGTCAACCGGGTCGCCGACCACCTGATCCACACCAGCGTGGTGGTGGGCGGCACGCTCTCCAACAACAAGGGCATCAACAAGCAGGGCGGCGGTCTCTCGGCCCCGGCCCTTACCGACAAGGACAAGGCCGACCTGGAGACCGCCGTGGCGATCGGCGTCGACTACCTGGCGATCTCCTTCCCGCGCAGCGCCGCCGACATGCAGGAGGCCCGTGAGCGGCTCGGCGAGGCCGGCAAGGAGATCGGCCTGGTGGCCAAACTCGAGCGCGCCGAGGCGGTGGCCGACGACGCCACGTTGGACGCCATCATCCGCGCCAGCGAGGCGGTGATGGTGGCGCGCGGCGACCTGGGCGTGGAGATCGGCGACGCGGCGCTGATCGGCACCCAGAAGCGCATCATCAAGCACGCCCGCACGCTGAACCGCGCGGTGATCACCGCCACCCAGATGATGGAGTCGATGATCGACTCGCCCTTGCCCACCCGCGCCGAGGTGTTCGACGTGGCCAACGCGGTGCTCGACGGCACCGATGCGGTGATGCTCTCCGCCGAGACCGCCGCCGGCGACTTCCCGGTGGAGACCGTCGAGGCCATGGATCGGGTCTGTTTGGGCGCCGAGCGCGAACGGCGCATCCAGGAGTCCGGCCACCGCATCCACGAGGGCTTCAGCCAGGTCGACGAGACCATCGCGCTTTCCGCCATGTACGCCGCCAACCACCTCTCCGGGGTGGCCGCCATCGCCTGCATGACCGCCTCCGGCTACACGCCGCTGATCGCCTCAAGGATCAGCTCGGGGCTGCCCATCATCGGCCTGGCCCACAGCCCGGTGGCCCAGCGGCGCATGGCGCTCTATCGCGGGGTGGTCTCGCTGCCCTTCGACACCAGCGAGATGGGAGTCGAGGAACTCAACGGCCAGGCCCTGGCGCTGCTCGTCAAGCAGGGCATCGCCGAGTCCGGCGACCACGTGATCCTCACCCGGGGCGACGAGATGAACGCCCACGGCGGCACCAATACCCTGAAGATCCTCGCCGTGGAAGCCGGCCATGAGTGACATCCGCCCACCACGCAACGTGCAGCGAACCCTGCCGGCCCGCAAATGCATCGCCCTGGTCGCCCACGACGGCAAGAAGGACGAGATGCTCGAATGGGCCGGGCGCTGGCAGACCACCCTGGCCCAGCACCAGCTGGTCGGCACCGGCACCACCGCAACCCGGATCGGCAAGCAGCTGGGCCTCGAGGTGGAGGGCCTGATGAGCGGCCCGCTGGGGGGCGACCAACAGATCGGCGCGCGCATCGCCGAGCAGCGGCTCGACCTGCTGATCTTCTTCTGGGACCCCTTCGCGCCACAGCCCCACGACCCCGACGTCAAGGCCCTGCTGCGCCTGGCGGCGCTGTGGAACATCCCGGTGGCCTGCAACCCCGCCAGCGCCGACTTCCTGATCAGCTCCCCCTGGCTCGGCCAGGCGTACGAGATGACTATCCCCGATGCCGGCGCCTGGATGTCCTCGCGTACCGGCTGATCGCGCCCCTGCCAAGACGTCGACAACCATACCAACCCACAAGAGGTCGACCATGTTCCAGCTCACCCGCAGCGTCACCTGGCAGGCCCTCAAGGGCCTGCAGGAGACCACCGCCAACGACCGCATCCGCGATTACTTCGCCGCCGACCCTAAGCGCTTC
>NZ_JARANW010000017.1:0-76468 GCF_029889825.1 Halomonas sp. 11-S5 | reverse complement strand
CTTGAGTTTGTCGACCAGCTCGTCCACCGAGCCCACCTTGACGCCGCCCTGGCGCTCGGCCGGCGGCTCGACCTTGAGCAGCTTGACCTTCGAGGCCACCTCGATGCCGAGATCCGCCGGGCTCTTGACGTCCATCGGCTTCTTCTTGGCCTTCATGATGTCGGGCAGCTTGGCGTAGCGCGGCTCGTTAAGGCGCAGGTCGGTGGTGACGATGGCGGGCAGCGAAAGCTCGAGGGTCTGCAGGCCACCGTCGATCTCGCGGGTCACCTGCAGCTTGCCGTCCTCGACCACGACCTCGGAGGCGAAGGTGCCCTGGGGCCGGCCGGTCAGCGCGGCGAGCATCTGGCCGGTCTGGTTGTTGTCGGTGTCGATGGCCTGCTTGCCCAGTATCACCAGGCCCGGCTGCTCTTCCTCGACCACCTTGGCCAGCGCCTTGGCCGCCCCCAGCGACTCGACGCGCTCGTCGGTCTGGATGTGGATCGCCCGGTCGGCGCCCAGCGCCAGGGCGGTGCGCAACTGCTCCTGGGCGGCCTTGGGCCCCACGGTGACGGCAACGATCTCGGTGGCCACCCCGCGCTCCTTGAGGCGCACCGCCTCTTCCACGGCGATCTCGCAGAAGGGGTTCATGGCCATCTTGACGTTGGTGAGGTCGACGTCGCTGTTGTCCGGCTTGACCCGGATCTTGACGTTGTAGTCGATGACGCGTTTGACCGCGACGAGGACTTTCATGGGCGTCTCCTGTGTGGGGGAGGAGAGCCAGGCTTAGAGCCCGGCCTCGGGGAAGTGGGCCAATACCCGGCCGCCGTCACGCACGGCTCGGGCGTGGGACGCCGCCTCGGGGGCGTAGGTGGCCATGTAGAAACGGGCGAGGGCGATGACGCTGTCCAGGTAGTCGGTGTCGCCTTCGCCGGCATCGCGCTGGCGCTGTGCGGCCTGGGCGGCGCGCACCAGCTGCCAGCCGCCGACGACTGTCCCCAGCTGATAGAGCAGGGGGACCGCACCGCCGTAGAGGGCGGCGGTCTGCTCCTTGCCCTGGGCGAGCAGCCAGTCGGTGGTCGCCGCCAGCCCCTCGAGCAGTTCCTCCAGGCCGTCGGCCAGCTCCGCCAGGCGCGAGTCCTCATGGGCCGCCTGGGCACAGACGCGCATGTCGTCCAGCAGTTCGCGCAGCGTCGCACCCTTCTCGCGTAGGATCTTGCGGCCCAGCAGGTCGTTGGCCTGGATGCCGGTGGTGCCTTCGTAGATGGTGATGATGCGAGCGTCACGGAAAAGCTGGGCGACGCCGGTCTCCTCGACGAAGCCCATGCCGCCGAACACCTGGATCGCCTCGTCGCACAGCTCGTTGCCGACCTCGGTACACCAGCCCTTGGCCACTGGCATCAAGAGGTCGACGTAGCGGCGGTGCTTGTCGGCCACCTCAGCGTCCGGGTGGTGGTGGGCGATGTCGAACCAGCCGGCGGCGGTGTAGAGGAAGGTGCGCATGGCCAGTAGCCGCGCGCGCATGCCGACCAGCATGCGCTTGACGTCCGGGTGGTAAAGGATCGGCTGTCCCGCCTCGCCGCTGACGATATTGCGGCCCTGGACCCGCTCTCGGGCGTAGTCGAGCGCCGACTGGTAGGCCCGCTCGCCCAGCGCCACGCCCTGCACGCCGACCCCGAAACGGGCCTCGTTCATCATGATGAACATGGTCTTGAGGCCCTGGTGCGGCTCGCCGACCAGGTCTCCCACGGCGCCCTCGGTGTCGCCGAAGCTCAGCGTGCAGGTGGGGCTGCCGTGGATGCCCATCTTGTGCTCGATGGAGATGCAGCGCACATCGTTCTTCTCGCCGGGGTTGCCGTCCGCGTCGAGGCGGTACTTGGGCACCAGGAACAGCGACAGGCCCTTGACCCCCTCGGGGGCATCGGGCAGCCGGGCCAGCACCAGGTGCACGATGTTGGGCGTGAGCTCGTGTTCGCCGTAGGAGATGTAGATCTTCTGCCCAAAGAGGCGGTAGTCGCCTTCCGCGGTGGGCTCGGCGCGCATGCGGGTGGCGGCCAGGTCCGAGCCGGCCTGGGGCTCGGTGAGGTTCATGGTGGCCGCCCATTCGCCGCTGACGATCTTTGCAAGCCAGGTGGCCTTCTGCGCCTCGCTGGCGGCGATCAGCAGGGCCTCGGTCTGGCCGACGTTGAGCTGCGGCAGCATGGTGAAGGCCATGTTGCTGGAGAACCACATCTCCCACACCGGGGTGGAGACCAGCTTGGGCAGGCCCTGGCCCCCGAACTCCGTTGGCAGCGACAGCCCCAGCCAGCCCGCCTCGCGGAATTGGTCGTAGGTGGCCTGCCAGGCGTCGGGGACGATCACCCGCTCGCCCTCCAGGCGGCAGCCCTCCAGGTCGCCCTGGCGGTTGGTCGGGGCCATCACTCCGCTGGCGAACTTGCCGGCCTCCTCGAGGATGGCCGCCACCAGGTCGGGGGAGGCGTCCTCGCAGTCGGGCAGCGCGGCCACGTCATCGAGGCCGGCAAGCTCGCCGAGAATGAACTGCATGTCGCGCAATGGCGCCTGGTAATCGATCATGGGGCATCCTCAAACGGAGAGTGGGCGGCTTAACGCGGTGCCATGCGAATGGCGCCATCCAGGCGAATCGTCTCGCCGTTCATCATCACGTTGTCGACGATCTGGCAGGCCAGACGCGCGAACTCGTCGGGCCGTCCCAGGCGATTGGGGAAGGGGATCGACGCGGCCAGTGACTGCTGGACCTCCTCGGGCAGCGTCTCCATCAGCGGCGTCTGGAACAGCCCCGGGGCGATGGTCATCACGCGGATGCCGTGGCGGGCCAGCTCGCGGGCGATGGGCAGCGTCATGGCGACGATGCCCCCCTTGGAAGCGGCATAGCCGGCCTGGCCGATCTGGCCATCGAAGGCGGCCACCGAGGCGGTGTTGACGATCACGCCGCGCTCGTCGTCGGCCTGGGGCTCGCCCTCGGCCATGGCGGCGCTGGCCAGGCGGATCATGTTGAAGGTGCCGATCAGGTTGATCTGCACCGCCCGCGAGAAGGTCGCCAGCGGCTGGGGGCCTTGCTTGCCCAGCACCTTGGCGGGGTCGCCGATGCCGGCGCAGTTGACCAGCCCCTGCAGGCCGCCGAAGCGGGACACGGCCAGGTCCACCGCGGCCTGGGCATCGGCCTCGTCGGTGACATCGGTGCGCTGGAAGGCGGCGCGCTCACCCAACTCTGTGGCCAGGGCCTCGCCGCGCTCGGCATTGAGGTCGGCGACCACCACCCGGGCGCCGGCGCCGTGCAGTTCGCGCACCGTGGCCTCGCCCAGGCCGGAGGCGCCGCCGGTGACGATAAAGGTGTTGTCCTGGAATTTCATGGCAAATGCTCCTGGTGAGTGGCGGATCAGCGACGCGGGCCCTGGCCCTTGCGCTCCAGAAACTCGCCGATACGGGCGGCGACCTCGGGGCTGGTCTGGGTCAGGGCGGCGGTCAAGGACTCGACGAAGAGTCCGTCCTCGCTGGCCATGTCGTCGATGCGGGAGATGGCCGAGACCATCGCCCAGTTGGCCATGGGGGCGTTCTCGGCGATGCGCTCGGCGAGCTGACGGGCCTTGGCAAGGCTCTCGCCCTCGCCGACCAGGTAGTGTGACAGCCCCAGGCGCTGTCCTTCGTCGGCGTCGAGGAGGCGCCCGGTGAGCATCATCTCGCACATGCGACCGGGGCCGATGATGCGCGACACTCGCACCGAGGCGCCGCCGCCGACGAAGATGCCGTGACGGCCCTCAGGCAGCTGATAGAGCGTGTTGGGCTCGGCGACGCGCACATGGGTGGCGCTGGCCAGCTCCAGGCCACCGCCGATCACCGCGCCCTGAAGCACCGCGACCACCGGGATGCCGCCGTTCTGCAGGCGATCGAAGATGCGGTGCCAGCTGCGCGAGTGCTGCATCACGCCGAAGGGGTCGCGGTGCTGGTGCTCGGAAAGGTCCAGCCCGGCGCAGAAGTGCTTGCCCTCGGCGGCGAGGATGATCACCCGGGTGCCGTCCGGCGTGGCCACCAGCGCCTCCTCCAGGGCTGCCAGCAGCCTGTCGCTGATGGCGTTACGCTTGGCCGGCCGGGCCAGGGTGATGGTATAGATGCTGTCATCCAGCGACGTCTTGACCAGTGTCTCGCTCATGGTGTCCTCGGCATGTCATTGGGGCAGGGTGATGACGCGCGAGTCCGGCGCCTCGGCATACAGCGCCTCGACCAGCTCGGCGCGACGGTTCAGCACCATGCGCTGATTGATGTAGCCCTTGTCGGTGATCTCGCCAGCCTCCGCGGAGGGGGGCTCGCTCATCAGCAGGGCGCGTGTGGGATAGGTGGAGCTGCCGCCGCCCTTGGCCTTGAGGGCCGCGAGGCCCTCACGTACCCGCTCGATGATTTCCGGGCGCTCCACCAGGATCTCCAGCGGCGTGTCCGCCGGCAGGTCCGGGCACAGTCGGCGGCACTCCTCGGGGTGGGGGAAGATCAGAAAGCCGATCTCGTCGCGGTCATGGCCGGTCACCACGATATCCTGACCGACCGGGGCGATGGCCTCGAGGCCGGCCATGCGCAGGCTGCCCACATGGACCCAGGTGCCGGTGAGCAGCTTGAAGTCCTCGCCGACCCGGCCGTCGAACAGCAGCCCCAGCTCGGGGCGCTCGGGATCCACGAACTCCACGGCGTCGCCGATCATGTAGTAGCCCTCGTCATCGAAGGCCTTGGCCGACAGCTCGGGCTGTTTCCAGTAGCCGGCGAAGATGTTGGGCCCCTTGACGCGGACCTCCAGCTTGTCGGCGCAGGGAACCAGCTTGAGCGTGGTGCCCGGGATCGGCACGCCGATCACCCCTGAGCGGGTGGCGTTGAAATGGCAGTCGGTACAGATGGGGGCCGTCTCGGTGGAACCCCAGGATGAGACGACCATGATGTCCTGGCCGGTGGTGGCGCGGGCCATTTCCTCCAGCGCCGTCCACAGATGGTGGGGCAGGGCGGCGGCGGCATAGAACACCAGCTTGAGACGGCTGAAGAACCCCTCGCGCAGGGTGTCGTCCTCGCGCAGCAGCGGCACCAGCATGTCGTAGGCCCGTGGCACGCTGAAATAGAGGGTCGGTGAGACCTCCTTGAGGTTGCGCGCGGTCTTCTCGATCAACGCGGGGGTCGGCTTACCGTCATCCAGGTAGAGGGCCCCTCCCCAGCGCAGGATCAGGTTGAAATTGTGATTGCCGCCGAAGGTATGGCTCCAGGGCAGCCAGTCGAGCAGCACCGGCGGCTCCTTGGCGAGCATCGGCCAGACCTGCTCCTTGGCCTTCTGGTTGGAGCACAGCATGCGCTGGGTATTGGGCACCGCCTTGGGCATGCCCACCGAGCCCGAGGTGAACAGGAATTTGGCGATGGTGTCCGGGGTGATCGCATCGAAGGCCGCCATCACCGCCGCTTCGTCGCTCTTGGCCTCGATGTCGGCGAACGCCACGCTGCCTGCCAGGGGCTCGCTGCTCTGGCCGCCGGCCACCAGGGTGGCGTCATGCAGGTCGGCGATGGCCTCCAGCGCCGGGCGGAATTTCTCGATGGGGTCGGCGTAGATCACGCCCGGACGCAGCAGCTCGATATTTCCCTTTAGCTTTGCAAAGTCCTTGGATATCAGTGAGTTGCCAGGAGAGGCGGAGCAGGCGGGCACGCCGATATGCATGGCGGCAAGCATCAGCAGCGCATGCTCGAGGGAGTTGTCCGACAGGATCACCACCGGACGCTCGGTCGACAGCTCCTGGGTCAGCAGCCAGCTGGCGATGGCGAGCACCCGGCGACGGGCCTCGCCGTAGGTCAGGCGTTGCCACTGGTCGTCGGCACCTCGCTGGGCGAGCCAGGTACGCTCGGGAGCTTCCCGGGCCCAGTGCTCGAGCCACTCGCCGACGCAGCGGGCATAGTGGTCCTCCAGCGGGATGGCGGACTGCAGCAGGATGCTGCCATCGTCCCGCTTGTCCATGAGGACACGCGGCTCGGCGAACATCGGGGTTTCGACGGGGGCGGTTGAAGCGTTCATGGCGACTCCTGTGATGGCCTTGTTGTTGGCGTCTTGGTCGTCTGGGGCAGGGTCTTACTCGGCGCAGCGCCGCTGGTAGTTGTCGATCCGGTGGCGCAGTTCATCCGGAATCGGGATCTTGGTGAAGGACGCCAGCTCGTTGAAGCAGCAAGTGAAGTGCCCCGTGAAGGTGCGCCGGTCATCGTGCTCCCGGACCCCTGACAGGAGGAGGCTCAGGGAGCTGTTGCCCTGGCGCTCGACATCCACTCGTACCAGCAGCACGTCGCGCGGGGTCAGCGGGGCGTGGAAATCCACTTCGGCATGCACGAAGGGGGAGCCGAGGCCGCAGTCGTGCATCATGGCAAACCAGTCGAGTTCCAGGGTGTCGAGGAACCAACTCTCGATGGCTTCCATGCAGATGTCGAAATAGTGGGCCGTGAACACGATGCCGGCGGCATCGGTGTCACCCCAGCGGATGGGGCGCCGATAGTAGAAAGGGCGCTGCACCGGTCTGGCTGGCATAGGTCGGGCTCCGGTGTGGCGAGGCATGGCCTTGCCGAATTATTGTCGTGTCGTCGAGTCGACGGCGGGTGGTGTCCGGTGCGGCGGATACCAGCGTGCCGACAGGAATGCACTATAGTGCATTATTGGTGAGTGGCAAGCACCACGGGGATACGCCTTTAGTAGAATATTCCCAATAAAGGTAAGGAAGTCATTTGGTTGTGTCCGCGTGGCGAGCCAGGCCAGTACGGCGAGGGTGATGCATTATCGTGCATTTCAGGGTGTGGGATGTGCGCGGAATCGTCCTTGAATGCCCTGACGCGTCACGAGCACTTTAGGGGGCGGATCACTCGCCCAGTGATGCCGCCACACCGGTCGGCACCAGAAGAAGAGGCCGATGTGGCCAACCGGGAGAGTGGGCGTGCTGCAGTTCCCGGGGCAGGGGAGTAGAGGTTTCAACGCGAAGACCCCTCACTGGCGGGGTAGGCTGAGGCGTCACGGTCCGAGCGGGGGTTCAGACGGGGCTGGCATCTGGTTAAGACCAAAGTCGCTTTTCGCCATAGAGAAGGGTGGTTTACCTTCGAGTCAGTGAAACGAACTGATGTTCACTCTGCGAACGGACGCGCGAACACGATAACGATACCCGGAGGATGACCATGAAGACCCAGTTCACCGCCTGCCTGCTGGCCGCGTCCATCGCCGGCCTGGCGGCCACCTCCGCCCAGGCGGCCACCACCCTGCGCATGGCGCACTTCTGGCCGGGCGCCTCGGGCATCAACCAGGAGATATTCAAGGCATGGGCGGCCACCATCGAGGAGGAGTCCGGCGGTGAGCTCAGGGTCGAGATGTTCCCTTCCGGGACCCTGGCCAAGCCCGACTCCCTCTACGAGGCGGCGGCCAACGGCATCGCCGACATCAGTGCCACCGCCCAGGGCTATACCGCCGGGCGCTTCCCGCTGTCGCAGGTCGTCGAGTTGCCGGGAGTGGCGACCACCGCGACCCAGGGCGCCTGCGTGCTGCAGACCCTCTATGACGAGGGCCGCCTGGACGAGGAGTACGCCGATACCAAGCCGCTGTTCATGTTTACCACCGGGCCGGGTGGCATCCACACCATCGATACCGACGTCCAGGTGCCATCCGACCTCGAGGGATTGCGCATCCGTCGCCCCACCGCGGTGGCGGGTGAAATGCTCGAGAACATGGGGGCGAGCCCCGTGGGCATGCCGGCGCCGGACATCTACACCGCCATGCAGCGTGGCGTCATCGATGGCCTGAGCTTTCCCTGGGAGGGGCTGAAGGGGTTCCGGATCAACGAGCTGGTCAGCTACCACACTGAGGTGCCGTTCTACACCCTGATCTTCGTGGCCACCATGAACCAGCGCGCCTACGACAACCTGAGCCCCGAGCAGCAGGCGGTGATCGACGCCAACTCCGGCATGCGGTGGGCCGAGAACGCCGGCGTCGTCTTCGATCGCCTCGATGTGGAAGGCAAGCAGGAGGCCAAGGACGCCGGCCACACCATCCGCGAGATCGACAACCCCCTCGAGCATCCGGACTGGCAGAAGCCGCTCCAGGACGGCATCGAGAGCTACCTGACACGGCTCGAGGAGCGCGGTCTGCCGGGGCGTGAGGTCTACGAGGCGGCGCTCGCCGCCAGCGAGTCCTGCGCCACCGGCCAGGAGTAAGGGGGGATGCAGTCCACCCTGGAACGGGCCAGTCAGTGGCTGGCCCTGTTGTGCAAGCTCGTCGCCGGCATCGCCCTGGTGGGGCTGCTGGCGGTGACCATCGCCGACGTCAGCACCCGCTACCTGTCGCGGCTCACCGAGGGGGGCATCGCCCTGCGCGTCTCCGGCAGCGTGGAATTGGTCAGCTACCTGATGCTGTTCTCCCTGCTGGCGGCCATGGCGGCCAACGTGGAGAGGAGCCAGGTGGTGGTGGAGGCCTTCTCCCATGGCCTGTCTCCCACCCTCAAGAACCGCCTGCATGGCGTCTACCTGCTGGGGTTCACGGCACTCGGCCTGATTCTCTTCCTCGGCCTGGTGGATTCCGCCGCCTCGGCGGCCCGGCATGGCGAGGTGACCCAGGACCTGCGGCTACCCATGGGGCCCATCTACTACGCGGCCGCCGTGCTCAGCCTGCTGCTGGGGCTGCGCAGCCTGGTCCATGCCGTACTGAGTGCCGTCTTCGGCGCCGAGGGGGAGGTCTCCAGTGGGGATTGATCTGTCGAGTGAGATGATCGGGGCCATCGGGCTGGCCCTGCTGCTGGTGCTGATGGTGCTGCGGGTGCCGGTGGCGCTGACCATGCTGATCGTCGGCGTGGTGGGCTTTGCCCAGGTGATCAGCTGGAGTGCGGCCATCGCCCAGCTCAAGACCGTGCCGGTGGAGGTGCTCTCCAACTACAGCTTCAGCGCCGTGCCGATGTTCATCCTGATGGGCGTGCTGGCGGCGCATTCCGGCATGGCCGGCAAGTTATTTCAGTCGGCGCGTACCATCTGCGGCGGCTGGAAAGGGGGGCTCGCCATCGCCGCGGTGGGCTCCTGCGGGATCTTCTCGGCGATCTCTGGCTCGTCGCTGGCCACTGCCAGCACCATGACACGGGTCGCGCTGCCGGAGATGGAGCGCTACGGGTATAACCGCGGCCTGGCCACCGGCGCGCTGGCGGCCGGCGGCACCCTGGGCATCATGATTCCGCCCAGTATCGCGCTGCTGATCTACGCTATCCTCACCGAGCAGTCGGTGGGCGACATGTTCATGGCCGGCCTGGTGCCGGGGCTGATGGGGCTTTTGATGTACGCGCTCACCGTCACCGTGGTGATGCGCCTCAAGCCCTCGCTGGCGGTGGCCGGCGAGCCGACCTCATGGCTGCAGAAGCTGGCCTCGCTCGGCGGGCTGGTGCCGTTCTTCGCGGTCTTCCTGGTGATGATCCTGGGGATCTACTTCGGCGCCTTCACGCCTACCGAGGGGGCCAGCGTGGGTGCCTTCGCCACCCTGCTCTATGCCCTGGTCAAGGGCATGCGTGGCCGCGAATTGTGGCGCAGCGTGCAGGAGACCCTGGCGCTCTCCGCGGTGGTGTTCTTCATGCTGGTGGGGGCCGAGACCCTGGGTTACTTCATCTCGGTGTCGCGGATATCTTTCTCGATCACCGACGTCCTCTACGGCATGGACCTGGCGCCGATCGTGGTGGTGCTGTGCATCCTGCTGCTCTATTTCGTGCTGGGGATGTTCATGGACGCGATCGCCATGCTGGTGATCACGGTGCCGGTGGTGTTCCCGATTATCCAGTCGTTGGGCATCGACCCGGTGTGGTTCGGCATCATCACCGTGCTGACCGTGGAGCTGGGGCTGATCACCCCGCCGGTGGGCATGAACGTCTTCGTGATCAAGGCCATGGCCCCCCACGTGGGGCTGGGCGAGATCTTCAAGGGCGTGGCGCCGTTCATCGTCTCGGACTTCCTGCGCCTGGCGCTGCTGATTGCCTTCCCGGTGCTCTCCACGCTGTTCCTGCTCTGAGCCACGAAGGCCGGCGACAACGCCCCCGGCGCAATGCCGGGGGCGCTTTGCTATAACCCTTGAGTTATGAGCGCTCGCCAAATCCTCAATTGGCAGCCAGCCACGGCAGGACCATCCTTCGGGTAGTGAAACCCGCATGGCGTCCGGCCATGCCGGCACGACCACCTCGGAGGTGTGACATGAACGACAAGCAGACCTTACGCCAGGGCTGGCTGGCACGACTCGAGGAGCGCCTCTTCGCGGCCAGCATGCCTCGGGTGGTGCAGGGTATCCGTCATGAGGCGTCCGTCGACTATCGGGAGATGGTGCGTGACCTCGATACCCCGATGGCGCCCGCCTTCGAGCGCGAGGTGGCGCGGACCCTCAACCGCGGCGGGGAGCTCGACCTGATTCCCGCCGAGACCCTGATGCCCGAGATGATGCAGCGCTTCGATCTCGACCGAGACGACTTCGGCCCCGAGGAGGCGGTGCACTTCGGCGAGCTGCAGACGGTCTGTAATCGCTGTCCCGTGGTCGGCCGCTGCTGGAAAGCAATGCGCGGCGGTGAGCGCTGGGAGACGTGCCGTGGCTTCTGCCCCAACGCCGAGGCCTTCGAACACAAGTCTCTGGAAGCGGCTGGTTGAGTAAACCCTGCTGAGTGAACAGCGCCCCCGGAAGCCCAGGCATCCGGGGGCGCTGTTGTATCGGCACTAAGCCTCCGTCTGGCGCCGGCGGAAGTCCCGGGGCGAGAGGCCGGTGAGTCGCTTGAAGAAGCGGGTGAAGTAAGCGGGTTCCGAGAAGCCCAGGCTGTCGGCGACCTGGCTGATGGTCATGTTGGTGTAGGTGAGCTGGCGCTTGGCCTCCAGCAGCAGGCGCTCATGGAGCAGTTGCAGGGCACTGCGTCCGGCCAGGCGTCGGCACAGCATGTTGAGATGGGCGCTGGTCATGCCCAGTTGGCCGGCGAACTGCTCGATGCCGGGCTGCTGGCGGAACTGTCCCTCGATCAGCGCCAGGTAGTTCTGCAGGTGCGCCCGGGCGCGGTCCCGGCGGCGGGGTTGCGGTCGGCTGCCGGGCTGCGGCTCGCGGTCGGCGAGACGGGCGAGCTCCACGGTCAGGGCCTGGATCAGGGCCTCCAGCAGGTGGTTGCGGCCGGTCTCCGGGTGCCGGTATTCGTTATCGATCTGCGCCACCAGGGTGGCGAGGCGGGCCGCCTCCCGCGCCTCGCCCAGGGGATGGGCCGCGGCGCGGGTCAGGGTGGCGGCCTGCTGCGCCAGTCGGTCATCGAGCTGTTCGACCAGCGGCCGGGCCAGGGTGATGATATGGCCGCGGATATCCGGTGAGAAGCGAAAGCCATGTATGCTCATGGCCGGGACCACGATCACCAGTGGCCCTTGCAGCTGTTGCGTGCTGCCCTCCAGCTCGAGCGCCACGTCCCCCGCCGAGACATGCAGCAGGTGCACCAGGTCGGCGTGGCGATGCGGGCGGATGCGCCAGTCGTGCAGGCGGCTGCGGTCGGGAATCGACTCGCAGTGCAGCAGGTCGGGCGTCGGCCAGTGTCGGGTCTCGCCATAGAGCGTGAAGACGGGAACATCCGTGGCAGGTGACGGGGCCATCTTGCCTCCGGTTGTGCAATCTAGACGAACGTCGATGCCATATCTTGGAAATATCCAAGGAATGCTGCCAATCTTGCCTTACTTGGCGTCGTGTTTCAGTGAAAAATGCAAGTCATCGATTGATTGATGAAACACAACAACGCAGAGGTATCCCCATGAAGACACAGGTCGCGATCATCGGCGCCGGCCCCTCGGGCCTGCTGCTCGGTCAACTGCTCAGCCGCCAGGGCATCGACAATGTCATCCTCGAGCGCAAGTCCGGCGAGTACGTGCTGAGCCGCATCCGTGCCGGCGTGCTGGAGCAGGGCATGGTCGATCTGCTGCGCGAGGCGGGTGTCGACAAGCGCATGGACGAGGAGGGCGAAGTCCACGACGGCGTCGAGTTATCCCTGGACAATCGCCGCGTGCGCGTCGACCTGGCCGGACTGACCGGTGGCAAGACGGTGATGGTCTACGGTCAGACCGAGGTCACCCGGGACTTGATGGAGGCCCGCGAGGCCGTCGGCGGCACCACCCTCTACGAGGTGGACGATGCCCAGCCCCATGACCTCGAGACCGACCATCCTTATGTCACCTTCGCGAAAGACGGCGAGACGCACCGCCTGGACTGCGACTACGTGGCCGGCTGCGACGGCTACCATGGCGTGTCGCGCCAGTCGATCCCCGAGGGGCGCATCAAGGCGTTCGAGAAGGTCTATCCCTTCGGCTGGCTGGGCCTGCTCTCCGATACCCCGCCGGTCGCCGAGGAGCTGATCTATGCCCGCCACGAGCGTGGCTTCGCCCTGTGCAGCATGCGTTCGTCGACCCGCAGCCGCTACTACATTCAGGTGGGGCTGGACGAGAAGGTCGAGGACTGGTCCGACGAACGCTTCTGGGAGGAGCTCAAGCGGCGTATCCCCGACGACGTGGCCGAGAAACTGGTGACCGGTCCTTCCATCGAGAAGAGCATCGCGCCGCTACGCAGCTTCGTGGTCGAGCCCATGCAGTTCGGCCGGCTCTTCCTGGTCGGCGATGCCGCCCATATCGTGCCGCCCACCGGCGCCAAAGGCCTCAACCTGGCGGCCAGCGACGTCAACACCCTCTACCGGCTGATGATGAGCGTCTACCAGGAGGGGCGTACCGATCTGATCCCCCACTACTCCGAGACCTGCCTCAAGCGCATCTGGAAGGCCGAGCGCTTCTCCTGGTGGATGACCTCCATGCTGCACAAGTTCTCCGAGGAGGAGGACTTCAATACCCGCATGCAGCAGGCCGAGCTGGACTACGTGACCAGCTCCGAGGCGGGGCTGACCACCATCGCCGAGAACTACGTGGGCCTGGCCTACGAGTCCCTCGAATAGCCTCAGGGATAGCGCCCGCTGCGGCGGTTCTCCACCAGCACCTCGAGGAGGGCGTTGGCCTCCTGCATCACGGGGGAGGGGGGCTCCCCGCGGCGGCGGCTGCAGATGACGGGCGTGGTGATGCTCTTGTCGGCGAGGTAGACGTAGACGATGCCGTCACGCTGCACGCGCTTGACCTGCTCGGGCACCAGGCTGATACCCATCTCGGAGTGCACCAGGCCAAGGGCCGTCTGCAACTCGTTGGCTTCCTGGGCCACCTCCACCTTCAGCCCCTGGCGGCGGAAGAGCCCGAGCACCATGTCGGCCATGCTGGGGCGTGGTTTGGCGGGAAACAGGATCAGCGGGTAGTGGGACAGCTGCTCGAGGGTCGGGGTGGTGCCTTCCAGCGGATGGCCCGTCGGCAGGGCGGCCATCAGAGCTTCGTCGAAAAGCACCGCCTGCTCCACGTCCGGGTCGTCTATCCTGAGACGACCGAAGCCCATATCGATGCGACCCGCCTTGAGAGCCTGGATCTGCTGCACCGTGGTCAGCTCCGCCAGGCTCAGCTCGACATTATCCTTTTGTCGTAAGTCGCGGACCAACAGCGGCAGTTGGCCATAGAACACCGACGGCACGAAGCCGATGCCGAACATCACGCGCTTGCTGCGGGCCATGCGTCGTGTGGCCTCCAGGGTGGCGTCCACCTTCTCCAGTATCTGGATGGCGTGCTGCCGGAAGAACTGCCCGGTGGGGGTCAGGCGCAGACCACGGGATCCCCGCTCGAACAGCTCGGTCCCGACTTCCTTCTCCAACTGCTTGATCTGCCTGGACAAAGGCGGCTGTGACATGTGCAGACGCTCGGCGGCGCAGGTCAGGTTCAGCTCCTCGGCAACCACGCAGAAGTACCTGAGATGGCGCAGTTCCATGATACCTCCTGGGTATGGCAGGGCACCCAAACAATATTGGTTCGGTCTCCACGCTGCAATCAAACTGCCATGCAATCACCAGATCCCCGGACTTCGGAGCCTCCCATGTCATCCGTGATCGAAAGCATCGAGACGCTGCTGGTCGACTTGCCGACCATCCGCCCGCACAAGCTCTCCATGACCACCATGGCCTGCCAGACCATGGTCATCGTGCGGATGCGCCACAGCGATGGCATCGAGGGCCTCGGCGAGGGCACCACCATCGGCGGGCTGGCCTATGGCCCCGAGAGTCCCGAAAGCATCAAGACCAACATCGACACCTACCTGGCGCCGCTGCTGGTCGGCCAGCCCTCGGGCAACGTCCATGCATTGCGTGTCCGGCTGAATCGTCATGCCCGCGGCAACGCCATCGCCAAGTCGGCGCTGGAGATCGCGCTGCTCGACGCCCAGGGCAAGCGCCTGGGCCTCTCCGTGGCCGATCTGCTGGGCGGCGCCCGCCAGACGCACCTGCCGGTGCTCTGGACCCTGGCCAGTGGCGATACCCGAAAGGACATCGACGAGGCCCTGCTGCGCCTCGAGCAGCGTCGCCACTGCGACTTCAAGCTGAAGATCGGCGCCAACCCGGTGGACCAGGACGTGCGCCACGTGGCCGCCATCAAGGAGGCCCTGGGTGACCGGGCAAGCGTGCGGGTCGACGTCAACCAGGCCTGGGACGAGTCCACCGCGGTGCGCGGCATCCAGGCGCTGCAGGACGCCGGCATCGAGCTGGTCGAACAGGCCATTCCCGCCCGCGAGCATGCCGGCCTGATTCGCCTGGCGAACCGCTTCAACGTGCCGATGCTGGCCGACGAGGCGGTGCAGGATGCCCGCGACGCTATCGACCTGGTGTCGGGCGGTTTCAGCGGGGCCTTCGCCCTGAAGATCGCCAAGTCCGGCGGCATCCAGGGGGTGCTGGAGCTGGCCCATGTGGCCCAGGCCGCCGGCATCGGCCTCTACGGCGGCACCCTGCTCGAGGGCTCCATCGGCACCGCCGCGTCCCTGCACGCCTGGGCAACGCTTCCCGAGATGGCCTGGGGCACCGAGATGTTCGGCCCGCTGCTGCTCGAGGACGACATCGTCGCCGAGCCGCTCAGCTACCACGAGTTCGGTGTCGACCTCCCCCAGGGGGCGGGGCTCGGCATCACCCTGGACGAAGACAAGCTTGCGCACTATTCGCGCAAGAACTGAGAAGGAGATCGATATGCTGTTTCAGGTGGAAATGACCGTCAAGCTGCCGCCGTCCATGCCGGCCGAGCAGGCCGCCGAGATCAAGGCGACCGAGAAGGCCTACTCCCAGGAGCTGCAGCGCGCCGGCAAGTGGCGCCACCTGTGGCGCGTGGCCGGCAGCTACTCGAACGTCAGCATCTTCGACGTCGAGGACAACGCCGAGCTGCAGGAGCTGGTCAGCAACTTGCCGCTCTTCCCCTACATGGAGATCAGCGTCAAGCCGCTGTGTCGCCACCCGTCCTCCATCCACGAGGACGACGCCTGAGTCACGGATGAAAGCAGGACCGACACAGCCAACTGGCCGGCACCGCCAAGGTTTGAGCGTGCCGTCGCCCTTACACCCGGACGTGTCGGGGAAACGCTGCTGATCACCGATACAACGTGGTGCTGAACAACGATTACATCCACCAGATCATCGACGTCTATCACGTTTGAACCGGTGCAGGAGGAGATTCGACCATGAGCTATACCATTGCACTCAACTTCGAGGACGGCGTTAGTCGTTTCATCGGCTGCAAGGAAGGGGAGACGGTCCTCGATGCCGCCTATCGGCAGAAGGTCAACCTGCCGATGGACTGTTCCGACGGTGTCTGCGGTACCTGCAAGGGGCACTGTGAACAGGGCCAGTTCGACATGGGCGACGAGTACCTGGAGGACGCCCTCTCCGACGAGGAGGCCGCCGAGGGCCAGGTACTGACCTGCCAGATGGTGCCGTCGTCGGACTGCGTCATCCAGATCCCGGTGGCTTCCACCCTGTGCAAGACCCAGGTTGGCAAGCTCGAGGGCACCCTGGCCGTGGTCGAGCAACTCTCCGAGGACAGCATCGAGCTGGGCGTGGACCTGGACGATGAGGCCGCGCTGGCCTTCCTGCCGGGGCAGTACATCCACATCGATGTGCCGGGCAGCGAGCAGCACCGCTCCTACTCCTTCAGCTCGAAGCCCGGGGAGCAGCGCGCCACCTTCTTGATCCGCAATATCCCCAATGGGGTGATGAGCGGCTATCTGACCGAGCGCGCCAAGGTCGGTGACCGGCTGGCCCTGACCGGGCCGATGGGCAGCTTCTACCTGCGCGAGATCAGCCGTCCGGTGCTGATGCTGGCCGGTGGCACGGGCCTCGCCCCCTTCCTTTCCATGCTCGAATTGCTGGTCCAGAAGCGGGCGGAAGGGACGACATCCGAGCAGCCGATCCACCTGATCTACGGCGTCAACAAGGACGACCACCTGGTCAAGGTCGACGCCCTGGAGCATTTCGCCGCGGAGCTGCCGACCTTCAGCTACTCCACCGTGGTGGTGGACGAGGCTAGCGAGCATCCGCGCAAGGGTTACGTGACGCACCATATGGACGCCGAGGTGATGCACGACGGCGACATCGACGTCTACCTGTGCGGGCCGCCTCCGATGGTCGATGCCGTGCTCAAGTACTTCGACAAGGAAGGCATCGTGCCGCAGAGCTTCCACTACGAGAAGTTCACCCCCAACCAGGCACCGGGAGAGGCGTCATGAGTCTACAACGCTTCGACGGCTCACGTTTCCAGGGGCGGGTGATGGTGATCACCGGCGCGGCCCAAGGCATCGGGCAGCGCCTCGCCGAGCGGGCCGCCGCCGAGGGCGCCCGCCTGGCCCTGGTGGATCGTGCCGACCTCGTCCATGAGGTGGTGGCGGGGCTTGCCGAGCAGGGTGTGGACGCCATCGCCCTGCAGGCCGACCTCGAGACCTGGGAGGGGGCCGAGGAGGTGATGGCTCGTACGGTGGAGCACTTCGGTCGGATCGACATCCTGATCAACAACGTGGGCGGCGCCATCAACTTCAAGCCGTTCACCGAGTTCACCGCTACCGAGATCGCCGCCGAGGTCAACCGCTCGCTGATGCCGACGCTGTGGTGCTGCCGGGCGGTGCTGCCGACCCTGGTGGCGCAGGGCGGTGGCGTGATCGTCAACGTCTCCTCGGTGGCGACCCGGGGCATCCACCGGATCCCCTACTCGGCGGCCAAGGGTGGCATCAATGCACTGACCGAGTCCCTGGCCTTCGAAGTCGCCGAGCACGGCATCCGCGTGGCGGCCGCCGGCATCGGCGGGACCGAGGCGCCGCCGCGCAAGATCTCCCGCGGCACCCCGGAGCCCCGCAACGAGACGGAGCGAGCCTGGTTCCAGGCGCATATTGACCAGACCAAGCAGAGCTGCCTGATGAAGCGCTACGGCACCCTGGACGAGATGGCCGCACCGATCCTGTTCCTGGCCTCCGACGAGGCGAGCTACATCACCGGCAGCGTGCTGCCGGTGGGCGGCGGCGACCAGGGCTGACGCCTTCCTGGCCTACGGGCTGCCGCTGGCGCTGATCTCGATGCTGGTGGAGTTCCGGGACTTCGACTTCTCCCAGGAGCGTGAGGCCCTGCGCAAGCGCTTCCCGGCGAAGAGTGCCGGCTGACCGATAGCGCCGGCGCCCGGGCGTCGGCGTGCCTGCATGGCTGTTTCCTCCTTGGCCCGTGGCTGCTTCGGCAGCGCGGGTTTTTTTGTCCGGCCGCTTCCCGGTCCCGCCGTGCCGGCTTCTTATCCTTTTGTCTCAATCTTCGTCCCCTGGAGGGGTGAATCGACGTTCAGAAAGCCGCACCGGCCGCGGCAGGGGCCATCCGGAGTGGCCCAGCCTCGGTCCGGCCGGTCGACATACCGCTGTCGGAATGCCTGGCTCTTGCGGGGTATGGCGGAGGATGCCTTGCAAAGTATTGATTTTAAGATGGTTGTCTCCTCCATAACGGGGAGGGAAGGAGGGTGTGTAGGCTGCCTTGGCGATACCCCTTGGGTATAGAGGGGAACCCAAACGATATTGGTGACGATCGCGCCGTCTGGCCAGAATCCATTCACCACAACAAGAACGCCTCCGTCGAGATGTGATCTGTCAGGCATCCGGAGGTTTCGACCACTTGCCTTGCATCCCTGATGACACACCGCAGGGCATAATGACAACGATGAGAGCGTGACTATGACTGTCAAAATTTTCGATACTCCCGAGGTCCAGGACTTCCTGAACACCGTCGCCGGCTTCGACCAGGCGGGTGGCAACGAGCGTGCCAAGCAGATCATGCACCGCCTGCTTTCCGACCTGTTCCGCCTGATGGACGACTTTGATGTCAGCGCCGAGGAGTTCTGGTCCGCCGTCAGCGTGCTCACCGCGCTGGGCCACGAGGCCCAGTTCGGCCTGTTGGCCCCGGGACTGGGCTTCGACCACTACCTGGACATGCGCATGGACGCCGCCGACCGTGAGCGCGGCCTGCTGGGCGGCACCCCGCGTACCATCGAGGGCCCGCTCTACGTGGCCGGCGCCCCGGAGGCCGAGGGGTTCGCGCGCATGGACGACGGACAGGACCAGGACGGCGAGACCCTGTGGCTGACCGGCCAGGTGCGTGACGTCGACGGCAACCCCGTCGCCGGCGCCAAGGTCGAGATCTGGCACGCCAACTCCAAGGGCGGCTACTCCTTCTTCGACCCGACCCAGTCCGAGTACAACCTGCGCCGCAGCATCTTTACCGATGCCGAGGGCCGCTACACCGCGCGCAGCATCATCCCCTCCGGCTACGGCTGCCCGCCGGACAGCCCGACCCAGCAGGTGCTCGACCTGCTCGGCCGTCACGGCCAGCGCCCGGCGCACATCCACTACTTCATCTCCGCCCCGGGCCACAAGCACCTGACCACCCAGATCAACCTGGCCGGTGACCCCTACACCTTCGACGACTTCGCCTTCGCCACCCGCGAGGAGCTGGTGGTGCCGGCCGAGCGCATCGAGGACCCGGCTGAGGCCGAGGCGCGAGGTCTGGAGGGTCCTTTCTCCGAGGTGGTGTTCGACGTTGAACTGGCGCCGACCGACGCCCCTGAGCTGCAGGTGCGCCACGCCCGCCCGCGGGCCAAGGAAGACGAGCAGGACAAGCACAGCCAGCTGGCCGGCACCGCCAAGGTCTGATCGGCTTCGGATTATTTCCGTCACCTCCGGTGCGGGGCGCCGGGGGCAGGCCGAAGAGGAGGTGCGACTTGTTACAGCGCCTCCTCGATGGTCCGGCACCCCGGGGCCTGCCCCCGGATAAGCCCCAAGCGGTCACGACAAGATAAAGAGGATTACTCCATGACCAGCAAGCTTGATCAACTCGAGACGCGCGTCCGTGGCGCCGTCGTCGACGACGCCGACAACGGCATCTTCCGCTGCCACCGCAGCATGTTCACCGACCCGGATTTCTTCGACCTGGAGATGAAGCACATCTTCGAGGGCAACTGGCTGTTCCTGGCCCACGAGAGCCAGATCAGCGAGCCGGGCGACTACTTCACCGTGACCCTGGGTCGCCAGCCGGTGGTCATCACCCGCGACAAGCAGGGCGAGCTGCACGGACTGATCAACGCCTGCGCCCACCGTGGCGCCACCCTGTGCCGGCGCAAGCAGGGCAACAAGGGCACCTTCACCTGCCCTTTCCATGGCTGGACCTTCAAGAACGACGGCAAGCTGCTCAAGGCCAAGAACGAGAAGAACGGCGCCTACCCGGAGGGCTTCAAGCAGGAGGGCTCCCACGACCTCAAGCGCCTGCCGCGCTTCGCCAACTACAAGGGCTTCTTGTTCGGCAGCCTGAGCGATGACGTCCAGCCGCTGGAGGAGTACCTGGGCGAGACCACCAAGATCATCGACAACATCGTCGACCAGGCGCCGGAAGGCCTGGAGATCCTGCGCGGCACCTCCTCGTACACTTACAGCGGCAATTGGAAACTGCAGGCCGAGAATGGCGCTGACGGCTATCACGTCAGTTCAGTGCACTGGAACTACGCCTCGACCATGGAGCGTCGCAACTACGACGCCGGCGGTACCAAGGCGGTGGACGCCGACGGCTGGTCGAAGAGCCAGGGCGGCTTCTACTCTTACGAGAACGGCCACATGATGCTGTGGACCCGGCTGCTCAACCCCGAGGTGCGCCCGGTCTACACCCGCAAGGACGAGATCGAGGAGCAGCTCGGCGCGGCGCGGGCCGACTCCATCGTCAACCAGACCCGCAACCTCTGCCTCTACCCCAACGTCTACCTGATGGACCAGTTCTCCACCCAGATCCGCGTGCTGCGCCCGCTGTCCGTCGACAAGACCGAGGTCACCATCTACTGCTTCGCGCCCAAGGGCGAGCCCGCGGAGAACCGCCGCGTGCGCATCCGCCAGTACGAGGACTTCTTCAACGTCTCGGGCATGGGCACGCCGGACGACCTCGAGGAGTTCCGTGCCTGCCAGGACGGCTACAACGGCGCACTGGCCGAATGGAATGACCTCTCGCGCGGCGCCCAGCACTGGGTCCAGGGGGCCGACGAGAATGCCCAGGCGATCGATATGAAGCCGCTGCTCAGTGGGGCCTCCCCGGAAGACGAGGGCCTTTACGTGCTGCACCACAAGCACTGGGTCGAGGAGATGCTGCGTGCCATCGACAAGGAACGCAGCCAGTTTATCGCCACCGCGTCTGCCTGAGGAGAGAGACCATGAGCATCAGCTACCACGATATCCAGGCCTTCCTGTACCGCGAGGCGCGCCTGCTCGACGACCGCCAGTGGGACGAGTGGTTGCAGTGCTACCGCCAGGACGCCGAGTTCTGGATGCCGGCCTGGGACGATGACGACCAGTTGACCCGTGACCCACACAGCGAGATCTCGCTGATCTACTACCCCAATCGCGAGGGGCTCGAAGACCGGGTCTACCGGATCAAGACCGAGCGTAGCGGGGCGAGCACGCCGGAGCCGCGCACCACCCACCAGGTCACCAACCTCGAGGTGCTGAAGGAGACGGGTGACACGGTGGAGCTGCGCTTCAACTGGCACACCCTGAGCCATCGCTATAAGAAGACCGAGAGCTATTTCGGCACTGCCTTCTACACATTGGACGTGTCGGGGGAGGCACCGCTGATCACCAGAAAAGTCGTGCAACTCAACAACGACTACATCCACCAGGTCATCGACGTCTACTACGTCTGATCCGGGTCACGCTGACCCACCTGGTGCCGACAGACCCCGCGGCAGCGATGCCGCGGTGCATGACAACGGCTCAAGACAGCGAAGCCTGACACCGCTTTATGGCAACCCAGGCGTCAACGCCGTTCCATAACCATAATACAAGCTCCCTGGTGAACATGATGAAGACGACCTTCAAGAACACTCTCCTGGCCTCACTGGCCGGTGCCACCCTCGTGACCTCCGGCTTCGCCGTCGCGGCGGACCCGGTCAAGGTCGGCCTGATGCTGCCCTACTCCGGCACCTACACGGCCCTGGGCGAGGCCATTACCAATGGCCTCAAGCTCGCTATCAAGCAGAATGGCGGCCAGCTCGGCGGCCGCGACGTCGAGTACGTGCAACTCGATTCCGAGGCCAACCCCTCCAAGGCGCCACAGAACATGAGCCGCCTGGTCAAGGGCGATGGCGTCGACTTCGTCATCGGCCCTGTCCACTCCGGCGTGGCCATGGGCATGCTGCGGGTGGCCAAGCAGTCCGGTGCTATCACCATCATCCCCAATGCCGGCCTGGAAGCTGCCACTAACCAGCTTTGCATGCCCAACGTCTTCCGGACCTCGTTCAGCATGTGGCAGAACAGCTACCCGATGGGCAAAGTCGCCTATGACCGTGGGCACCGTGAGGTCGTGACCATCACCTGGGATTACGCCGGGGGCAAGGAAGACGTGGCCGGCTTCAAGGAGGCCTTCGAGGCGGAGGGCGGCGAGATCGTCGAGGAGATCCTGGTGCCCTTCCCGAGCACCGAGTTCCAGAGCTACCTCACCCAGATCGCCAGCATCGCCCCGGACTCCGTCTACACCTTCTTCGCCGGCGGCGGCGGGGTCAGCTTCGTGCGCGATTATGCCGCCGCCGGCCTCAAGGAGAGCATCCCGCTGATGGGCTCGGGCTTCCTCACCGAGGGCAACATCGCGGCCATGGACGGTGCCGGCGAGGGCGTGCTGACCACCATGCACTATGCCGAGACCCTGGACAGCGAGGCGAACCGCGCCTTCGTGTCGGCCTACGAGGATGCCTACGGTGTGGCCCCGGACACTTACTCGGTGCAGGGCTACGACACCGGCGCCATGCTGGTTCAGGCGCTCGCCGAGGTCGGTGGCAATACCGAGGACCGGGACGCGCTGATCGAGGCCCTGGCCAGTGTGGAGCTCGAGAGCCCGCGCGGCCTGATGAGCTTCTCCGACTCCCACCACCCGATCCAGAACGTCTACCTGCGCGAGATCCGCGATGGCAAGCATGAAGTCATCGGCGTCGCCGCCGAGCAGCTCGAGGTGCCGGACGACGCCTGCCAGATGTGAACCGGTGAACGTCTGACTTCCCGGGGCGAGCCTGGCTCGCCCCTTCCATCTCGGAGGAGATCGTCATGGATCTCGCATTCTTTGGTGTGCAGCTCCTCAACGGGCTGCAGTACGGGCTGTTGCTGTTCCTGATCGCCAGCGGCCTGACTCTGATCTTCGGGATCATGGGCATCATCAACCTGGCCCACGGGGCCATGTACATGATTGGGGCCTACCTGGTCTGGGACCTGACTATGCGGCTGGGCAATTTCTGGCTGGCGATCGTCATCGCCATTCCCATCGCCGTCGCCCTGGGGCTGATCATCGAGCGGCTGTTCCTGGATACGCTCTACAAGCGCGACCACCTCTACCAGGTGCTGCTGACTTTCGGCCTGATCCTGGTGATCAACGAGGCGCAACGCATCATCTGGGGTGGCGACGTCCACAGCGTGGCCATCCCGGCGCCCTTCGACGCCAGCCTTCAGCTCACCGACAACCTGCAGTACTCGGTCTACCGGCTGTTCGTGATGGGCGTCTGCCTGGCGCTGGCCGGCGTCATCTACTGGGTGATCCGCCATACTCGCCTCGGCATCATCATCCGCGCGGGGGCCGTGAACCGTGACATGGTGGAGGGCCTGGGCATCAACGTGCGCACCCTTTTCACCCTGATCTTCAGCGTCGGCGTGGCGCTGACCGCCTTCGCAGGCATGATCGCCGCCCCGCTGACCTCCATCACCCCGGGCATGGGCGACAGCATCCTGATCACCTGTTTCGTCGTCGTGGTCATCGGCGGGATCGGCTCGATCAAGGGCGCCTTCTGGGGCGCCATCCTGATCGGCATGGCCGAGACCTTCGGCTCGGTGCTGATCCCGAGCATCGCCAGCATGGTGATCTACCTGATCATGGCCGCCGTGCTGCTGGTCAAGCCCCGCGGCCTGTTCGCTTGAGAAGGACGAGACATGTTGCATAGATATCCCAAGCGCGTCGCCGTCATCATGCTGGTCCTGCTGGCCATCGTCGCGATCTACCCGCTCTGGGGGCCGGCGCTGTTCGGCAGTCAGTCCGACTTCATCCTCGAGAAGCTGACCCTGATGGTGATCCTGGCGCTCTTCGCCATGAGCCTGGATCTGCTGGTGGGCATCGTCGGCCTGGCCAGCCTGGGCCACGCGCTGTTCTTCGGCCTCGGCGCCTATACCCTGGCACTCGCGAGCCCCGACTTCGATGCCGCCTCGCTGTGGTGGATGCTGCCGCTGGTGATGCTGGTGTCGGCTGTCGCCGCCCTGGTTGTGGGCCTCCTGGTGATCCGCACCAAGGGCATCTTCTTTATCATGACCACCCTGGCCTTCGGTCAGATGCTCTTCTACCTGATTAGTACCGCGCCGTTCGCCGGCGGCACGGACGGGGTCTTCATCATGTTCCGTCCCGACGTCACGGTCGGGGGGACGGCCCTGCTGGACATGAGCGATCCCCACACCTTCTTCTACTTTTGCCTGGGGATGCTGGTCGTGGGCTTCCTGTTCCTGCGCTGGCTGACCCGCTCCTACTTCGGCCAGGTGCTCGACGGCATCCATGACAACGAGCACCGCATGCAGGCGCTCGGCTATGCCACCGGCGGCTACAAGCTGGTCGCCTTCGTCATCAGTGGGGTGCTGGCCGCCATCGCCGGCATGCTGGCCGCCATGCAGTATGGCTTCGCCAACCCGGCCCAGCTCGGCTGGCACACCTCCGGCGAGGTGCTGATGATGTTGATCCTCGGCGGCATGGGTACCATCTTCGGCCCGATCCTCGGCGCCTTCGCCTACGAGATTCTGCTCTACGTCTACGAGCACCTGACCATGCACTGGCCGATCCTGATGGGCCTGACCATCATCGCCGCCGTGCTGGTGCTGCCGCGGGGCATCGCCGGGCTGATCATCGCGCCACCCTGGGCCCGCAAGAAGCCCCCGGTCGTCGAGGAAGCGGCACGAGGAGGGATAAGCCATGAGTGATGAACCGATTCTGGCCACCCACGGGCTGACCCGTCGCTTCGGCGGCCTGGTGGCGGTCAACGGCGTCGACTTCGACGTCAGGCCGGGCGAGATCCACGCCATCCTCGGGCCCAACGGCGCCGGCAAGAGCACCCTGATCAACCTGCTGTCGGGGGAGATCCCGCCCTCGGAGGGCCAGGTGCTCTTTCACGGCAAGCCCATCCAGGGCAAGAGCGTGCGCCAGATCGCTCGCATGGGCATCGGCCGCAGCCACCAGAAGACCAATATCTTCCCGCGCCTTAACTGCCTGCAGAACTGCGAGCTGGCCGCCCGCATCCACATGGGCGGCGTGTTCGGCAGCTGGCGTTCCCGCCAGCGGGCCAGGGCGGTCAGTGAGCGCGCCCTCGAGGTACTCGAGACCTGCCATCTGGTCCACCGCGCCTATACCCCGGCCGCCGACATGAGCTACGGCGAGCAGCGTCAGCTGCAGATCGCCATGGTGCTGGCCACGGCGCCCAGCCTGATGCTGCTCGACGAACCCATGGCCGGCATGGGCCGCGATGAGACCGTGCAGGTCACGGAACTGCTCGAGAGCCTCACCGACCGCTACACCCTGGTGCTGATCGAGCACGACATGGACAGCGTCTTCCGGCTGGCCGACCGCATCACCGTGATGGTGGACGGCTGCGTGCTGGAGAGCGGACCCACCGAGCAGATCCGCGCCAGCGAGAAGGTGCGTGACGTCTATCTCGGGCGCCACCACGAGGAGGCTTCGGCATGACGGCACAGCAACAGATCACCCCGCTGGTCGATGCCCGCGGGCTGCATACCTACTATGGCGAGAGCCATATCCTGCACGGCGTCGACCTCACCCTGATGCCCGGCGAGACCCTCAGCCTGCTGGGCCGCAACGGCATGGGCAAGACCACCACGCTGAAGTCGATCCTGGGCTTCGTGCCACCGCGCCGCGGTGAGGTGCGCATCAAGGGCATCCCGGCGGCGAAGCGACGCCCCTGGCAGCTGATTCGCCAGGGCATCGGCTACGTGCCGGAGGGGCGCGGCATCTTCCCTGGCATCAGCGTGCGCGAGCATCTGATCATGGCCGCCCGGCCCAACGACCGGGGCGAGTCGCCCTGGACGCTGGAGCGCGTGCTGGACACCTTCCCGAGGCTCGGCCAGCGCATCAACCACGACGGCTCCTTCCTCTCCGGGGGCGAGCAGCAGATGCTCTCCATCGGGCGGGCCCTGACCCTCAACCCGGACCTGATGATCCTCGACGAGGCCACCGAAGGGCTGGCGCCGCTGATCCGCGACGAGATCTGGAAGATCATCCACGAGATCAAGGCTTCAGGCATCGCCACCATCATCGTCGACAAGAACATCGACAACCTGCTGGAGGTGGCCGAGAAGCACCTCCTGCTGGTCAAGGGAGCGGTGGTCTACAGCGGCGACTCCCGGAGCCTGAAGGCGGATCCCACCATCCTCGACACCCACCTCGGCGTCGCCTGAGGTGTGACGGAGAGACGTAGCATGCGACTGCACAAGGACTGGTCAATACCCGCAGTCACCGCCGGCTTCGTGGCGGTGCTGGTCTCCTACTCCGGGCCCCTGGCGATCTTCTTCCAGGCGGCCCAGAGCGCCGAGATCTCGACCGCCATGATGACCTCCTGGGTCTGGGCGATCTCCATCGGCGCCGCCGTCTCGGGGATCGCGCTCAGCCTCTGGCTGAAGGTGCCCGTGGTCACCGCCTGGTCGGCCCCGGGGACGGCGCTGCTGGTCACGCTCTTCCCGGGCCTGTCGCTTGCCGAGGCGGTGGGGGCCTACCTCACGGCCGCGGCGGTGATCTTCGTGATCGGCATCACCGGCTCCTTCGACCGCATCATTCAGCTGATCCCGCCGGGCATCGCCAGCGCCATGATGGCGGGCATCCTCTTCCAGTTCGGGGTCGGGGTCTTCATCTCCCTGGAGTCGGTGCCGGCGCTGACCCTGGGCATGATCCTGGCCTACCTGGTCTTCAAGCGGCTGACGCCCCGCTACAGCCTGGTGGCGCTGCTGGTGGTCGGCGTGGGCCTGGCCGTGGTCCTCGAGGGCGCCAGCTTGAAGGGGGTGACGGTGCAACTGGCCCAACCGACCTTCATCCGTCCCGAGTGGACCTGGAACGCCACCCTCAGCCTGGCCATCCCGCTGGTGCTGGTCAGCCTGACCGGGCAGTTTCTGCCCGGCATGGCGATCATGCGCAGCGCCGGCTACAACACCCCGGCCAGGCCGATCGTCACCGTGACCAGCCTGACCTCCTTGGTCACCGCCTTCTTCGGCGGGATCACCACGGTGATCGCGGCGATCACGGCGGCCATCTGCACCAGCAAGGAGGCCCACGAGGATCCCGACAAGCGCTATGTGGCCGGGGTCGCCAACGGGGTCTTCTACCTGATCGGTGGCACCTTCGCCGGCACCATCGTGCTGCTCTTCACCTCGCTGCCCGGCGAGTTCGTGGCGGTGCTGGCGGGCCTGGCGCTGATCGGCGCCATCACCAGCAACCTTAGCGCCTTCGCCGCCCACAAGGACCACCTGGAGGCCTCTGTGATCACATTCATCGCCACGGCATCAGGCATGAGTTTCCTGGGGCTGGGCTCAGCCTTCTGGGGAGTGGTGGTCGGGGCGCTGGCCTACGTCCTGCTGCATCGACCACTGCCCGGCTCAGGGCGCCGGGCCGAGCGGGCGCAGGCCCGCCAGTCATCCTGACCTCCACTACCGACATTTCAAGAACAACACTTTCCAGAGGAGCCTGACGATGGACAAGATACATGTGGCGATGGACGAGAGCGACGCCTCGCTGCGCGCCCTGGCGCTCGGCCAGCACCTGGCCGGGCAGCTGGCGGTGCCATTGAGCGTGACCTCCGTGGTGGCCAGCGAGGCGCAGGTCGAGGCCCGGCGCGCGGCCCTGCAGTCGCGCCTGGCCGACCAGCAGGCGGGGGATGTCCCCGTCGAGGTGGCGGTTCACGATAGCGCCAAGGACTACCTGGGCCAGCTGGCCGGCCGGGAGGGGGTGGGGCTGTGCATGATGGCCCATGGCCGCCGCCCGGTGCCGGAGATGCTGATCGGCAGCGTCACCGCCGGCGTCGTGCGGCGTGCCCACCGCCCGGTCTTCCTGTGCGGCCCCGGCTTCGATGCCGGGGCCCATCGCCGGGTGGAGGTGCTGATGGTCTGCGTGGATGGCTCGAAGCTCTCCGAGGCGATCCTGCCCCATGCGGTGGCACTCTCCAAGCGGCTGGATGCCCGCCTGCAGCTGCTGCAGGTGATCGACACCAGTGCCGCCGCGGCGGTGCCCCTCGATGGCGGCCATGCCGACGTGATGGAGTCCGGCTATGTGCATGGCCTGGCGCGGCGCCTGCGCACCGAGCATGCCATGGACCTGGACTGGGAGGTGCTGCATGGTGATCCGGCCGATTCCATTGTCAGCTACCTGGCAGACTGCCAGGACACCATGCTGGCCATGACCACCCATGGGCGCAGCGGGCTTTCCCAGGTGGTGGCTGGCAGCGTCAGCCACGAGGTGCTTCACGAGGCGCGCTGCCCGGTGGCGGTGCTGCGCCCGGCCGACGTCCGCTGAGGCGCTGGCAGCTCCATTGGCTGATGCAGGTCAAGGTGGGACGCGGCGGGCTGGCCTAGGCTGAGTCTAGGGAACTGCCCTGAAGGAGGCCTGCCCATGACGACACTACGCGACGGTATCCATGCCACGGCCGGGCGCCTGGCCCACTCCATGGCCGCCGCCTGGCGGCACCTGCGCGAGCAGCAGGACTGGAGGCACCTCGACCCGGACGAACGGGAAGCCCGCCTGCGCGACCTGGGGCTGGCGCGTCTCGACCTCTCGCTGTTCAGCGATGACGGCGGCTCGACGCGTACCCAGCTGCCCCGCATGATGGCGGTCTTCGGCGTCGACGCGATGACGCCCCTGGTGGTCGGCAACGGGGTGAAGCGCGACCTCGAGCGTGTCTGTACCGGATGCCCCTTCAAGGCACGCTGTGCCCGGGTGCTCGGCGAGGCACCGGTGCCGGAGGCGTGCGGCTTCTGTCCCAATGCCGCCACCCTGGAGGCGCTGGCACGCCATTGAGCGTCCGCCTGACCCGGTAAGCATCCGGTCCGACCAGCAACCCACCGGGCGGGCCCTCCCGGCGGGCCCGGTCCGTGGGCTCAGCCGTCAGCGACGATCGGGGTCGTGGCGCGCCTCGTTGCGGGCCTCTCCCTCCTTGACTTCATAGTCGCCTTCCAGCACCTGTTGCTCGCGGTAGCGGCCGCCGGCGTCGCGTCCCTCGCGATAGCGGGTCTCGCGATAGTGGACGCTGCCGTCCACGTCCTCGGCCTGGTCGGCGCGCATCTTCTCCATCTGTTTCTTCATGCGATGGCGCAGGAAGGGCATCATCGCCCAGCCGATGAGCAGGAAGAACAGCCCCAGCACCATGGCGACGATCATCATGGCGCCGAACAACAACCAGGTGAGCAGCAGCTTTATACCGCTCAGGGGGCCGCTGGCGCGGGTCTGGCGGGCGCGCGCCTGCCACTGCTGGGCGGCGCGCCAGGCGGCATTCTGCTGTGAGCCGCGGCGCGGGTCATGGGGATCAGGCATGCGGGACTCCGGTGTCTCTGAAGGGGGCGCCGGCCCGGCCGGCGCCCCGTGAATGACTGCCCGTTGGAAAGCGCGCGAGTCGCTTCGTTCCCAGGCGGGTTCAGGATGCGACCAGACGCCACAGCGCGGCGGTCAGGATCCCGGCGGCGATCGCCGGCAGCGGCTTGCGCAGCACCAGCATCACCGCCGCCGTGGCGACCAGGGCCATCCGGGCCCCGCCGTCGCCGTTCACCGCCATGGGGGTGATCACCGCCACCAGCACCGAGCCGGCCATGGCGTTGATGAAGCGCTCGACTCTTGGGCCGATGGGCACCCGGGCCATCACGAAGACCCCGCCGGCGCGGGTCAGGTAGGTGACCAGCGCCATGATCACGATGGCCAGCAGCACGCCGCCGTTGGCGGCCGTCAGGGTCATGGCGCCGTCTCCTTGCCTGCCGGTGGCAGCAGCAGGCCCACCACGCCGCCCGCCAGCGCCCCCACGATCACGTGGGCGTGGGGTGGCAGCCAGGCCATCGCGGCCAGGGCCGCCAGGGCCGCGGCGCCCCAGGGCAGCAGCACGCCGAGGTCGCGCTTGTCGCCCACCAGCATGGCCAGCAGGAAGCAGCCCATGATGGCATCCAGCCCGAAGCGGTCGGGCTCGCTGATGCCGCTGCCGAAGGCCACGCCGAGGCCGGTACCGATCATCCAGGTGGACCACAGGGCCAGGCCCCCGCCGACCAGGATGCCCAGCCGGGCCGGCGTGGACCCCGCGGTCATGGCCATGGCCCAGTTGGCGTCGCTGAGCAGCAGCAAGCTGGCGTAGCGACGCCCGCTGGACAGGTCGCGCAGGTGCGGGTAGAAGGCGGCGCCCATCAGCAGGTGGCGGGCATTGATCGCCAGGGTGATGGCCACCAGCGGCAGCAGCGGGATGGTATCGCCCCACAGTTCCAGGGTCGCGAACTGGGCCGCCCCCGCGAACACCAGGCCGCTCATCAGCAGGGTCTCGACGGCGGAGAGTCCCTGCTGCAGGGCCGCCACCCCAAAGGCCAGCCCGAAGACGATCACGAACAGCGACAACGGCGCCATGCGCCGAAAGCCCTCGACGAGATGGCCAAGGGTGGGTCGCGCGTCGTGGTCGGTGGTCATGAGCGCCACATCTCGGCGACGATCTCGTAGCTTCGCAGCCGGTCCTCTGCGGCGTAGACATCGGTATTGAGCATCAGCTCGTCGGCGCCGGTCAGCTCCAGGAAGCGCTCCAGGCCCTCGCGCACGGTCTCGGGGCCGCCGATCACCGCGGCGCCCAGGAACTGCTCCACCTGGGCCTGCTCCCGGGGCGACCAGTCCAGCGCTGCCACCGGCGGCAGGGCCTTGGTGCGCTGGCCGCGGATCATGCCCAGGAACTTGCGGCGGGCCGTGGAGGCCAGGTAGTCCGCCTGGAGGTCGTTCTCGGCGGCAATCACCGGCAGGCCGACCATGGCGTGGGGCCGGTCCAGCACCGCCGAGGGCCGGAAGTTGTCGCGATAGAGCTTGAGCGCCTCGAACAGCTGGGCCGGGGCGAACTGGGCCGCGAAGGCGAAGGGCAGCCCCTCCCGAGCCGCCAGGCGGGCGCTGAAGTCGCTGGAGCCGAGCAGCCACAGCGGCACCCGGGTGCCCTGGCCGGGCACCGCCCGCACCCGCTGGCCCGGCCGCTCGTCGTCGAGATAGCCCTGGAGCTCGGCCAGTCGCTGGGGGAAGTCATCGACGCCGGCATAGGGGTCGCGGCGCATGGCGGCCATGGTGGGGCCGTCGGAGCCCGGCGCGCGGCCCAGGCCCAGGTCGATGCGTCCGGGATAGAGGGTCTCCAGGGTGCCGAACTGCTCGGCCACCACCAGCGGTGGGTGGTTGGGCAGCATGATGCCGCCGCTGCCCACGCGGATCCGCTCGGTGGCGCCGGCGATATGCCCGATCAGCACCGCGGTGGCGGCACTGGCGATGCCCTCGATACTGTGGTGCTCGGCCAGCCAGTAGCGCGTGAAGCCGAGCCGCTCGGTGAGCCGGGCCAGCGCCACGCTCTCGCGAAAGGTGTCGGCGATGCTGCCGTCCTCGCGGATCGGGGCCAGGTCGAGCACGGAAAG
Organism: Halomonas sp. 11-S5; assembly: GCF_029889825.1. Classification (NCBI taxonomy): domain Bacteria; kingdom Pseudomonadati; phylum Pseudomonadota; class Gammaproteobacteria; order Oceanospirillales; family Halomonadaceae; genus Halomonas; species Halomonas sp. 11-S5. Next base: position 45,381 of record NZ_JARANW010000017.1, on the reverse strand, counting down.
GGGCGTGTCGGCGAGTCGGGACATGTTGTGAGTCACTCCGGAAACAATTAGCCTGCTGAGTTTCTACGCCTGCTGGGTGGGGCCGTCAATGTCCTGGCTTCGCGGCCGCTTTCCCGGCTCTGAAAGCAGGCTCTGACAGCATGGTGCCCGATCGAGAACACGGAACAAGGAGTCATCGATGGCCAGTCATGGCGGACAGCGCGTCTTTATCGCCTCGCTGGGGATCACCCTTGCCATTGTTATCGCGGCGGCGGCTTTCCCGGAGGCGGTTGGGGGGTTCGCGGCGTTCGCCCTTGATGGCACGACGCGCCTCTTTGGCTGGTTCTACCTGTTCACGCTGTTCAGCGGTGTGGTCCTGCTGGGATGGCTGGCCCTGGGGCGCTACGGCAAGATTCGCCTGGGCCCTCAGGACAGCCGGCCGGATTATGGCTTCTTTTCCTGGATCAGCATGCTGCTGGCCGCGGGCTTCGGCGTGGGGCTGGTGTTCTACGGCATGGCCGAGCCCATGACCCACTACATCGATCCGCCCTACGGCGACGTGCCCGCCGAGAGCATCGCGTCGGCGCGCCATGCGATCCAGTTCAGCTACTTCAACTGGGGAGTCCACCAGTGGGCGGCCTTCTCGGTGGTGGGGCTGATCATCGCCTACTTCCAGTTCCGCAAGGGGCAGGCCGGCCTGGTCTCCTCGGTGCTCTCCTCGGTTACCCCACAGGACTCCCGGTTTCGCCCCTTTATCGGCTGGCTGGACGTCTTCGCGGTGGTGGCCACGGTGATGGGCGTGGCCACCTCCCTGGGGCTGGGCGTGCTGCAGATGAACGGCGGGCTCAACGCCGTCTTCGGCCTGCCCGAGAACACCCTGTGGCAGTTCATCATCCTGTTCGTGATGTTCCTGGCCTACATGGCCTCGACCTGGGCCGGTCTGGACCGGGGGATTCGGCGTCTCTCCAATCTCAACATGATCCTGTGCATCGGCCTGATGCTCTACGTGCTGGTCACCGGCCCCACGGTGGCGATCCTGGAAACCATTCTTCTCGGGTTTGGCGACTACCTGCAGAACTTCATCGGCATGAGCCTGCGCACCACCCCCTACAGCAACGACGCCTGGGCCCAGGAGTGGACCCTGTTCTACTGGGCCTGGGCCATTGCCTGGTCGCCCTTCGTCGGCACCTTCGTGGCACGGGTCTCGCGCGGGCGCACCATCAAGGAGTACGTGGTGGGCGTACTGCTGGTGCCGCCGCTGCTGGCCTGCCTGTGGATCGGCGTGTTCGGCGGTGCCGCCATCAACATGGAGCTTGGCGCCGACGTGGGCCTGGCCGCGGCCACCCAGGACAACATCACCGTGGCGCTGTTCGAGATGTTCGAGCTGATGCCCTTTTCCGGGGCGCTGTCGGTGGTGGCGATGCTGCTGATCTTCATCTTCCTGGTCACCTCCGCGGACTCCGCTTCCTATATCGTGGCGCAGATGACCGACGCCGGCTCCATCAATCCCCCGCTCTTCAAGCGTGTGATATGGGGCGTGCTGATCGCCGCCATCTGTCTGACGCTGATCGTTGCCGGTGGCCTGACCGGGCTGCAGTCGGCCTCGGTCCTCTCGGCGCTGCCCTTCTCCCTGGTGCTTTACGGGATGGCGGCCGCGCTGATCCGAACGCTTCAGCGCGATCATCGCTCCCTGCTCACCCAGCTCTATCGCCGCCATGGCGAGACGCCGGTGGGGGCGGATGCCTTCGAGGCCGAGTCCCTGGGCGAGGAGGAGCGCCTGCGCCGGGCGCCGCCCGGCGTGGTCAAGCGGCGCATCAAGCGCTGAAGCGGGCCATCGGCGGCTATCGAGGCCGTGGCAGTGGCCAGCCGCCGCGGCAGGCCGTAAGCTCAGGGAACAATGGTGAAATCGGACTTCGACCATGACCCTCATCCGCACCGGCCGCGGCGCTCCCCGTCGCGGTGCCACCCGTCGGCGCCAGCGGCGCCGGCTCGACTGGGCCGGCTTCGATAGCTGGCTCGACCGGGTGGTGGTCGTGGCGGTGAGCATCGCCCTGCTGGTGGGCGTCGTGGCCCTGCTCCTCACCCTGCTGCTCTAGTCACTTGCTGTGCCTCTAGTGCCGTGTTTCTCCTCTGACGGATAAAGGATGGTCAGCCCCATGCTGGGATTCCTCCAGGGATTTTCCTATGGCCTCTTCCTGACCTGCCTGCCGTGGCTGCTGGTGGGTCTGGCCAATCCGCGCCTGGCCGTGCCGGTCGAGCCGCCCGGCCGCCTGCAGGTCATCCTGCGCTACGCCCTGGTGGTGCCCTTCATCAGCATGCTGCTGTGGCTGACCTCGCTGTGGGGCGGCTTCGGGCCGACCCTGACGGGCTGGCTGGCGGGGCTGGTGGCGGTGCCGGTGGCGCTGCCGCTGGAGCGTCGGCTGCGCGGCTGGCTCGCGCGGCGGCGTGAGAAGCGCCGGCAGGCGGCGCTGGCGGCCGAGGCCGCGCGGCGCCGAGCACAGCAGCAGCGTGACGCCCACGAGGCCGACCTGGCGGTGCTCGACCCGGCACGGCCGCCGGCGGATGCCGACGATCTGGTGCTGGCCCTGTGCCGGGTCAAGCAGGGGCTGGTCGACGCCCGCCGCCCCGACCTGGCGGTCCAGGCCGACCGCGTCTACAGTCGTTACCGCCATGTGCTGGGCGTGCTGGGGAGCCGTTTCGACAGCGGCGAGCTGGCCTTCGCCCGCGCCCGGGGGCTGGTGGTCGAGGTCTGCCGCACCGTGGTGGATACCCTCGACGCCATGGCCTCCCAGGCTCGCGGGGTGGCGAACGTGGACGGTGACTTCGTGCGGCGCCGCCTGAGTCGCGAGGGCCGGCAGCTGGGGGCGCAGGAGCGTGCCGCCCTGGTGCGGCGGCTGGAGCTGCTCGAGGAGACCGAACGGGGGCTGCGCGAGCTGGCCGCGCGCAACGAGTCGGCGCTGACCGTCCTCGACGACACGGCCGTGTCCATGGCGCGCATCGAGACCGGGCGCCCGCAGGCCTCGGTCACTACCGAGCAGGCGCTGGAGGAGCTGCGCCGCTTTGTCTCCCGTGCCGACCGCTACGGGCGTGGCAAGCCCTGAGGTCGGCCCTTCTACACGCCCAGACCCGATCCTTCGAGAGGTATCCATGACCCAGCAACCCGAACGCGACTCCCGCCTGTCGCTGCCACCGGTGGAGGAGATCGCCCGCCAGCTGGACGGCAGCGCGTCGGACGGTGGCGATGACGACCCGTCGTTGGCGGCCCAGGCCGATGCCTTCGTCGACGAGCTGGTCGCCGGCGGCGATGCCGAGGCCCTGGCGCGCCAGCGACGCGCCATCGATGAGCTGGGGCTGGAGCTGCAGCAGCAGGCCGCCCACCAGAGCGCCATGCTGCAGACCCCGCTGCGCCAGCTGGCCCACCACGGGGATGAGGGCGGTCCGGTGGCCAGGGCGCTGGGCGACCTGCGCGGCCGGATGCAGGAGCTGGACCCCGCCCGACACCGCCTGTCACCGGGCCCGCTGGATCGCCTGCTGGCCCGGCTCCCGGGGGCCGGCAGCCGCCTGCAGCGCTACTTCCGCAAGTTCGAGACCGCTCAGCAGGCGCTGGATGCGATCATCGCCGACCTGGAAGGGGGGCGCGACATGCTGCATCGCGACAACCTCACCCTAGGCGATGACCAGCAGTCCCTGCGCGAGAGCCTCGTCCAGCTGGAGCGCCAGGTCGCCCTGGGGCGGCGGATCGACGAGCGGTTGCAGGCCGCCATCGTCCGCCGCGACGAAAACGACCCCCAGCGGCGCTTCCTCGAGGAGGAGCTGCTGTTCCCGCTGCGCCAGCGCATCGTCGACCTGCAGCAGCAGCTGGCGGTGAGCCAGCAGGGCGTGCTGGCGCTGGAGGTGGTCATCCGCAACAACCGCGAGCTGATGCGTGGCGTCGACCGCGCCATCAATGTTACCGCCTCGGCGCTGACCGTGGCGGTCACAGTCGCCTTGGCCATCGCCAACCAGCGGCTGGTGCTGGATCGCGTCGAGGCGCTCAATGCCACGACCTCGGAGATGATCGGGGGGACCGCGCGGGCGCTGCGCCAGCAGGGCGTGGACATCCAGCAGCGGGCCTCGTCGGCGATGCTCGACATGCAGGCCCTGGAGCAGGCCTTCGGCGAGGTGATGGGGGCCATTGACGACCTGTCCCGCTATCGCCGCGAGGCCCTGCCGCGGCTGGACGACCAGATCGAGCGGTTGGCGGCCCTGGCCGGCCGGGGCGGCGAGGCCATCGATCACCAGCTCCGCGGCCGCGAGGGAGAAGACGCCATCGGGCGCGACCGACACGGCTGACCCTTCAACCAACGCGCGCACTCAACGCGCGCACTGGACTATGCTGCTCGAAGGTGCCGGGTCCGGTGCGCGATATAAGGGGTAGAACGATGACCGAGGTCAAGAATATCTTCGTGGTGGGGCTCAACGACTTCAACCGCCAGCGGCTCGAGACGCTGCACGGTGCCGGACAGTGGCGATTCCACGGGGTGATCGCCCCGGAAGCGGTCTATGATACCGAGGAATTCGACATCGACGCCATGCTGGCAGAGGCCACGGCGCAGCTCGAGGCCTTCGAGGGCTCGGTCGACGCCATCGTCGGCTACATGGATTTCCCCGTCTCGACCATGTTGCCGCTGCTCTGTGAACGCTTTGGCACTCGTAGCACGTCGCTGACGAGCCTGCTCAAGTGCGAGCACAAGTACTGGAGTCGTCGCGTTCAGCGCGAGGTGATTCCCGACCACATTCCGGGCTTTACCGCTTTCGACCCTTTCGATGACGAGGCGATGACGCACATCGGCGAGGCAGGGCTCTACTTCCCCTTCTTCGTCAAGCCGATCAAGTCCTCCGGCTCACGGTTGGGCTTTCGCATCGACACCCCAGAGGACTTCTATCAAGCTATCACGGAGTTACGCGAGTCGATCGGCACCATTGCCGATCCCTTCAATATGGTGCTAGAGCAGGCGCAGCTGCCGCCGGAAATCGCCGCCGTGGACGGCCACTTCTGCATGGCCGAGGAGATCATCGGCGGCTGGCAGTGCACCGTGGAAGGCTACGTCTACAACGGCGAAGTGGTCAGCTACGGTATCGTCGATTCGCTGCGCTATCCCCAGGTGCTGAGTTTCTTCCATTACCGTTACCCGTCGGGGCTGCCCGAGGATATCCAGAGCTCCATGGTCGAGCTCACTGACAGAATCATGACCCATATCGGCTATGACAATGCCGCCTTCAACATCGAGTACTTTTGGGATGAGGTGCAGGGGCGCATCTGGTTGCTGGAGATCAACACCCGCATCTCCCAGTCGCATTGTGACCTCTTCGAGAAGGTCGATGGGGTCAGCAACCAGCAGGTGACCATCGACCTTGGGCTGGGCCAACGCCCCGACATGCCCCATCGCGAAGGGGCCTTCCCCATGGCGGCCAAGTTCTTCCACAGGGTATTCTTTACCGATGCGGTGGTGACACGAGTCCCCACGCCGGAGGAGGTCGCCACACTCGAGGTCGACTTCCCCGGTTGCCAGATTGCCGTACAGGTGGAGGAAGGGCAGCGGCTCTCCTCCTTGCCCGAGCAGGACGCCTACAGTTTTGCGCTGGCGCATGTCTATCTTGGTGCGGCATCGGCCGAGCAGTTGCTCGCGGATTTCGACCGTCTGGTGGCGCGACTGGCCTTCGAGTTCGACGACATCCAGGGCTGAGCACGGCCGGCCTGGAGCAGGCTTCAAGGGACTTTGAAGAGACAAGGAGAGCAGGACCATGCGTATCGTCAACGACTTTCCCCGCCGGATCATGGAGGAGGAGACCTGGATCCCGTTGCCCGATGGCAGCCGCCTGGCGGCGAGGATCTGGCGGCCGGTGGACGCCGAGATCCATCCCGTGCCGGCGATACTGGAGTACCTGCCCTACCGCAAGCGCGACCTCACCGCCGAGCGCGACATGCAGAGCCATCCCTACTGGGCGGGGCACGGCTATGCCGGGGTGCGGGTCGACATCCGCGGCACCGGCGAGTCCGACGGCGTGCTCACCGACGAGTACCTGCCCAGCGAGCTCGAGGACGGCCTGGTGATCCTCGAATGGCTCGAGGCCCAGCCCTGGTGCACCGGTGACGTCGGCATGATCGGCATCTCCTGGGGCGGCTTCAACGGCCTGCAGATCGCGGCCCTGCGTCCCCCCCAGCTCAAGGCCGTGATCACGATCTGCTTCACCGACGACCGCTACGCCGACGACATCCACCACATGGGCGGCTGCCTGCTGGGCGACAACCTCTCCTGGGCCTCGACCATGTTCGACGGCAATGCCTGCCCGCCCGACCCGGACCTGGTGGGCGAGCGCTGGCGCGAGATGTGGCTCGAGCGCCTGGACGGCAGCGGCCTGTGGCTCGCCCAGTGGCTCGAGCACCAGCGCCGCGATGACTACTGGAAGCACGGCTCGGTATGCGAGGACTACTCGCGGATCCAGTGCCCGGTCTATGCCGTCAGCGGCTGGGCCGACGGCTACTGCAACGCCGTCTTCCGGGTGCTGGAGGGGCTTTCGGTGCCGCGCAAGGGGCTGGTCGGCCCCTGGGCCCACAAGTATCCGCACCTGGGCGTGCCGGGGCCGGCCATCGGCTTCCTGCAGGAGTCGCTGCGCTGGTGGGACCAGTGGCTCAAGGGCATCGATACCGGGATCATGGACGAGCCCATGCTGCGCGTCTGGATGCAGGAGTCGGTGCCGCCCTCGGCGCGCTACGAGGAGCGTCCCGGGCGCTGGGTCGCCGAGCCCGACTGGCCATCACCGAACATCCTGGCCGACGCCTTCCGGCTCACCGAGGGGCACGACCTGGTGCCGGAAGGCGAGGGGGGCGAGGACGACGAGGCGGTTCTGGATATCCGCTCGCCCCTCTCGGTGGGGCTCTATGCCGGCAAGTGGTGCTCCTACAATGCGCCGCCGGACCTCCCCCACGACCAGCGCGACGAGGATGGTGGCTCGCTGATCTTCCAGACGGCACGCCTCGAGGCGCCGCTGGAGATCTGCGGGTCGCCGCTGGTGGAGCTCGAGCTCTCCGCCGACCAGCCGGTGGCCATGGTGGCCCTGCGCCTCTCCGATATCGCCGAGGACGACAAGGCCACCCGGGTCTCCTACGGGCTGCTCAACCTGACCCACCGCGACAGCGACGAGCATCCCGAGCCGCTGGAGCCGGGGCGACGCTATCGGGTCAGGATCCCGCTCAAGCACATCGCCCAGCAGTTCGCCGCAGGACACGCCATCCGCCTGGCCCTCTCCACCAGCTACTGGCCGCTGGCCTGGCCGGCGCCGCAGCCGGCTCGGATCACCCTCTGGCCCGGCGCCAGCCGGCTGGTGCTGCCGCGGCGCGAGCCACGCCCCGCCGAGGAGGCCCTACTGCCCGCCTTCGCCGAGCCCGAGGGCGCACCGGCGCTGGCCAAGACGCTGCTGCAGCCGACCCAGGAGACCTGGCAGGTGATCCGCGACCTGGCCCAGGATCGCACCACCCTGGAGGTGATCAACGACGAGGGGCGCTACCGGATCGACGATATCGACCTGGAGATCGCCGCTCGGGTCACCGAGCGTTATGCCTACGCCTACGGCAGCTACGACAGCGTCAGCGGCTGGACGGAGTGGCAGCGCAGCTTCAAGCGCGGCGACTGGGAGGTCAGCACCCTGACCCGCACCCTGCTGACCAGCGACGCCGATAACTTCCGCATCCGGGCCACCCTGGACGCCTGGGAGGGGGATACCCGGATCTTTGCGCGCACCTGGGACGAGACGATCCCCCGCGATCTCGTCTAAGGTCCCGTATGAGCCCGATCCCCGCCGCCGTGCCGATGACACCGCGCGCCTCGCGCAAGGAGATCCTCGGCTGGGCGATGTTCGACTTCGCCAACCAGGCCTATACCCTGCTGATCATCACCGTGGTGTTCGGCGAGCTGTTCACCACGGTGATCGTCGGCGACCGCGGCGACGGCTACCGCTTGGCCAACTTCCTGTGGAGCCTGGCGCTGGCGGTCAGCTACCTGCTGGTGGTGGTGACCGGCCCGCTGTGCGGGGCGGTGATGGACTACCAGGCCGCCAAGAAGGGCTTCCTGTTCGTCAGCTACCTGGCCACCGTGGCCACCACCGCCATGCTCTACTTCGTGGCGCCGGGCTACGTGGTGCTGGGCCTGACGCTGATCGTGGTCTCCAACTACGCCTACTCCATGGGCGAGTCCTTCATCGCCGCCTTCCTGCCGGACCTCGGCCCGCCCGAAGACCTGGGCAAGATCTCCGGCTTCGGCTGGGCGCTGGGCTACGTGGGCGGGCTCTTCGCGGCGGGCTTCACGCTGGTGGCGCTGGGCGAGGCCACGGCCGAGAACTTCGAGCGCATCCGCTGGGTGGGGCCCTTCGCGGCGGGCTTTTTCCTGGTCACCGCCATCCCCACCTTCCTGTGGGTGAAGGAGCGCGGCACGCCCCAGCCGCCCGGCAAGCCCTACCGCGAAATCGCCCTGGCGCGGGTCTCGACGACCCTGCACGAGCTGCGACGCTTCCGCGACCTGGGCATTTTCCTGGTCTCGCTGATCTTCTCCATGGCCGGCGTCTACATCATCATCGCCTTCGCCTTCATCTACGGCGCCCAGGTGATCGGCTGGGACACGTCGGTGCGCAACATCATGTTCATCATCGTGCAGGTCACCGCGGCGCTCGGGGCGCTGGGCTTCGGGTTCATCCAGGATCGCATCGGCACCCGGGTCACCTACCTCTTTACCCTGGGGCTCTGGGTGGCGGCGATACTGGCCATCTGGGCCACGCCGGAGGTCACCGCCTTCCTGCATGCCCGTGCCGGGCTCGACTGGGAGGCCCAGCACCTCTTCCTGGTGGTGGGCTGCCTCGCGGGGCTCTCGCTGGGCTCCAGCCAGTCCGCCAGCCGCGCCCTGGTGGGGCTCTTCTCGCCGAGCCGCAAGGCCGCCGAGTTCTTCGGCTTCTGGGGCCTGGCCAACAAGCTCGCCGGGGTGATCGGCATCATTGGCCTGGGACTGCTGCAGTCGCTGGTGGGGCTCAAGGCGTCGATCCTGCTCTGCGCGGTGCTCTTCGCCATCGCCATCCTGGTCTGTCTCTTCGTCGACCAGGCCCGGGGCCAGCAGGCGGCCCGTGACTGGGATATCCGCAACCCTCGCCAGGACGCCCTGGCTCCGAGGCGGAATCCCCCTGTGGCATGATGCTCGCAAAGGGCAGACGCCGGGAGGGAAGGTCATGAGCGAGGAGCGTGCCACACGTCGTGCGGGGCTGGGCATGATGCTGCTGTTCTGGGTGCTCTTCCTGGGGGGCGGGGCCTGGTGGTTCCACGGCTACCTGGAGGCGCAGCGCAACCCCAATGCCCACCTCGCCAATGTCGCGGTGGGGGAGGGTGAGCCGGTGGTGCTGGAGCGCAACCGCGCCGGCCACTTCGTGGCCACCGGGCGCATCAACGGGCAGCCGGTGGAGTTCCTGCTCGATACCGGCGCCACCTATGTCGCGGTCCCGGCCGAGATGGCCGAGCGGCTGGGGCTCGAGAGTACCGGCAGCGCCTGGTTCAACACTGCCAACGGTCGCGTGCGCGGCGAGCTGGCTACCCTCGAGACGGTGAGCCTGGGCGGCTACCAGGCCCGCGACGTGCGCGGCTCGATCAGCCCAGGCCTCACCGGCGAGGCGGCCCTGCTGGGCATGAGCTTCCTCGACCGCTTCGACATCGAGATCCGTGATGCGCGCATGGTGCTGCGCCCGGCGGAGCGGCCCTGAGGTGGTCACGGCGAGACCCAGCGTCGCGCCCTCTGGCAGCGCGGCCTCGGCCAGCTCTACGGCTCCCTTGGCGCGGTGGTGGTGTTGATGCTGTGGTTCTGGCTGTCGGCCTTCGTCGTCTTGCTCGGCGCCCTGATCAATGTGCAAATGGGGCGATCCCCCTCCGCCGACCCCGAGGCCCAGACCCCATGATGACATTGCGGCAACGCCTTCAGATCGACCTTCCCATCCTCCAGGCCCCCATGGCGGGCGCCCAGGGCAGTGAGCTGGCCATTGCCGTTGCCCGTGCCGGCGGGCTCGGGGCCCTGCCCTGCGCGATGCTCTCGCCCGAGGCCATGGCGGAGGAACTCGAGACCCTGCGCGCCGCGACCTCGGGGCCGGTCAACGTCAACTTCTTCTGCCACACGCCGCCCGCACCCGACCCCGAGCGGCTGGGGCGCTGGCATGCGGCCCTGGCACCCTGGTATGCCGAGTTCGGCCTCGACATCGAGGCGGTGCCGGCCGGGGCCGGGCGGCGTCCCTTCGACCATGCGGCCTGCGACGCCCTCGAGCCCTTCCGTCCGGAGGTGGTGAGCTTCCACTTCGGCCTGCCGGCGCCTGAGCTGCTGGCGCGGGTCAAGGCCTGGGGCGCGACGGTGCTCTCCACGGCCACCACGGTCGAGGAGGCGCGCTGGCTCGAGGCCCGCGGCGCCGATGCGGTGATCGCCCAGGGGCTCGAGGCCGGCGGCCATCGCGGGCTCTTCCTGACCGAGGACCTGACCACCCAGATGGGGACCCTGGCGCTGCTGCCCCAGGTCCGCCAGGCGGTGGACCTGCCGGTGATCGCCGCCGGCGGCATCGCCGATGCCCGGGGCGTGGCGGCGGCACTGGCGCTGGGCGCCGAGGCCGTCCAGGTGGGCACCGCCTTCCTCTGCTGTCCGGAATCCCGCGCCTCGGCCATCCATCGCCGGGCGCTGATGAGCGAGGCGGCTCGCCATACGGCCCTGACCAACCTCTACAGCGGCCGCCCGGCCCGGGGCATCGTCACCCGGCTGATGCGCGAGCTCGGGCCGATCAGCGAGGTGGCGCCGGCCTTCCCGCTGGCCACCGCCGCCATCGCCCCGCTGCGGGCCGCCGCCGAGGCGCAAGGGAGTGGCGACTTCTCGCCGCTGTGGGCCGGGCAGAACGCCAGCCGCTGCCGCGAGGTTCCCGCCGCCGAGGTGATCGCCGATCTCAGTCGAGGCGTAATTTGCTGAACATGATTCGGGGCTCCGGGGACAGGCCATAGAGGAGGTCCTACGCCAGGGATGGCGTCGGTAGCGCCCAGGGACGGGTTCACAGCGCCTCCTCGACGGTCCGGCGCTCCGGGGCCTGTCCCCGGGTCAGCCCCGTGGAACAGTGAGTTGGCTGGTAAGGGCTGATACCATGGATGCATGAACAGTATGCCTGCCTCCGCGTCGGCCACCGCCCCCCTGGACGACCCGCGCTACTACCTGGCGAACTTCCGCTTCGTGCTGGCGTGGGTGGCCGAGCGCCACGGTGACCTGCTGGACGCGGCCGAGCACGGCTTCCTGGCGGACTTTGCCGCCCTGCCCGAGGCTTCGCAGGCGCTGCTGGTGCGCATGGTGATGCGCAAGGGCGAGCACTTTCGCACCTCGCGCCTGGGCTATCCCGAGATCGGCGACACCGCGGCGGCGCTCGCGCCCCTGGTCGAGGAGGGCCTGGTCGAGGCCGCTCCCGCGCTCGGCCTGGCGGAGCTCTTCCGCCAACTGCGCCTACCCGAGCTGCGTCGTGCCCTGGCCGGCGAGATCGCCGCCGCGGGGCTGCCCGCCGCCACCGGCAAGGCCGCGCTGTTCGAGGCGCTGGCGCCGCGGCTCACCGAGGCTCGCCCGCTCTCCGGCTGGTGGCCCGCGGCGCCGGACCGCGTCGTGCGACTCGCCGTGATGGCGAGCTGCGACCGGCTGCGGCTGATGTTCTTCGGCAACCTGCACCAGGACTGGGCCGAGTTCGTGCTGACCGAACTCGGCCTGCAGCGCTTCGAGCGGGTGGCGATCACCGCCGACTCTCGGGCCTTCAGCTCTCGTACGGAGGTGGATGTCTACCTGGCCCTGCACCGTCTTCGCGAGCGGCTCGAGGCCGGGGAGGCGGTATCGGTATTACAGGCCGAGCTGCCTGCGCCGCTGGCCGACAACGCCTGGCTGGCGACGCGGCATCGGCGGCTCTGCGTGGCGCTGGGGCGCCAGGCGGAGCGGGAGGGGCAGGGCGAGCCGGCCCTCGCCCTCTATGCCCAGGCCGGCTGGCCGGACGCGGGCCATACCGGCATCGTCGAGGCGCGCATCCGCCACCTGCGCCTGCAGGAGCGCCGCGGGGAGCACGCCGCGGCCCTGGCCCTGGCCGAGCCCCTGGCCGAGGCTCCGGCCAGCGAGGAGGAGGCCCAGGCGCTGGGACGGCTGGTGCTGCGGCTGCGTCGCCGGCTGGGGCTTTCCCTGCCGGCGTCACGCCGCGAGCCGGCCCCTCGACAGTGGACCCTGACCCTGCCGCCCGGCCCGGTGGAGGCCGCGGTGCGCGACTACCTGCACCGCGATGCGGCACCGGTGTATTACGTGGAGAACAGCCTGCTCACCGGGCTCTTCGGCCTGCTCTGCTGGGAGGCGCTCTTCGCGCCGCTGCCCGGTGCCTTCTTCCACCCCTTTCACCACGGCCCGGCGGATCTGTACCGCGAGGACTTCGTGGCCCGCCGCCGCGAGCGCTTCGATGCCTGCCTGGCCCGGCTCGACGTTGGCAGCTATCGCCAGGCGATCCGCGCCACCTGGCGGGCGAAGCAGGGGCTGGCCTCGCCCTTCGTGCACTGGGGGGCGCTCGATGAGGCACTGCTCGAGCGGGCGCTGGCCTGCCTGCCGGCCGCCCACCTGCGTGCCTGCTTCGAGCGCCTGCTCGATGACCTCAAGGCCAACCGGGCCGGCCTGCCGGACCTGATCCAGTTCCTTCCCGAAACCCCGCAGGGCGAGCCACGCTACCGGTTGATCGAGGTGAAGGGCCCCGGCGACCGGCTGCAGGACAACCAGCGGCGCTGGCTGGCCTTCTTCCATGCCCGGGCGATCCCCGCCGCGGTCTGCCATGTGCGTTGGGGGATGGACGGCGAATGAGCGGGGAGACGGGCTATCGCGTGGCGGTGCGCACGCTGTGCGATTTCACCGCCCGGGAGGGGGACCTGGACTACCGCTTCACCCCGGCCCCCAGCGCCCGGGAGGGCATCGCGGGCCATGCCCTGGTATCAAGGCGGAGGGGCGAAGGATACGAGGCCGAGCTGCCGCTCTCCGGCGCCTTCGAGGGGCTCAAGGTGGGCGGCCGCGCCGACGGCTTCGACCCGGCGGCCAACCGCCTGGAGGAGGTCAAGACCCACCGCGGGCGCCTGGAGCGTATGGCCGACAACCAGCGGGCCCTGCACTGGGCGCAGGTCAGCGTCTACGGCGCGCTGCTGTGTGCCGAGCGTGGCCTGACCTCGTTGACCCTGGCGCTGGTCTACCTGGACATCACCACCGGTCGCGAGACCGTGCTGACCCGCGAGGCGAGCGCCAGCGAGCTCTCGGCCTTCTTCGCGACCCAGTGCCGGCGCTTCCTGGCCTGGGCGGCCCAGGAGGCCCGGCATCGCGAGCGGCGTGATGCCGCGCTCGGCGAGCTCGCCTTTCCCCACGACCGTTTCCGTCCCGGCCAGCGCGACCTGGCGGAGAGCGTCTACAAGGCCGCCAGCACCGGCCGCTGCCTGCTGGTCCAGGCCCCCACCGGCATCGGCAAGACCCTCGGCACCCTCTTTCCGCTGCTCAAGGCCATGCCCCGCCAGGGGCTCGACCGCGTCGCCTTCCTGACCATGAAGACGCCGGGACGCCGGCTGGCGCTGGATGCCCTGGCCGCCCTCGGTGGCGGGGAGGGGGCTGCCGGAAGCCCGGACGCCGGAAGCCCGGACGCCGGAAGCCCGGACGCCACGCCCCAGCCGCTGCGGGTGCTGGAGCTCACCGCGCGGGACAAGGCCTGCGAGTATCCCGACCGGGCCTGCCACGGCGAGGCCTGCCCGCTGGCGGCGGGCTTCTACGACCGGTTGCCGGCGGCGCGCCAGGCCGCCGTGGCGGGTGGCTGGCTGGACCGCGAGGCGCTGCGCGCGGTGGCCCTCGACCATGGCGTCTGCCCCTACTACCTGGGGCAGGAGCTGGCCCGCTGGTGCGACGTGGTCGTCGGCGACGTCACCCACTGGTTCGATGCCAATGCCCTGCTGCATGGCCTCGCCCGGGCCAACGACTGGCGCCTGGGCCTGCTGGTGGACGAGGCCCACAACCTGGTGGAGCGGGCCCGGGGCATGTACAGCGCCGAGCTGGACCAGCGCCGCCTCGCCCGGCTGCGCCGTGAGGCCCCCGGGGCCCTGGCGCGTCCCCTGGGGCGCCTGGCCCGGCAGTGGCAGGCGCTGGTCCGGGAGGCGGGGATGAGTGAGGCCGGCGCGCCGGGCAGACCTGGCTACCGGGTGCTCGACGGCCTGTCCGACGGGATGGTCGCGGCCCTGCAGGGGGTCGCCAGCGCCATCACCGAGCACCTGGGCGAGCACCCCGACCAGGCCTCCCTCGCGCTTCAGGAGCTGCTCTTCGAGGCGCTGGCCTTCACCCGCCTGGCGGCCTCCTTCGGCGACCACTCGCTGTGCGACCTGGCCCGTCATGGCCGCGGTCGGGCCGTGCTGGGGCTGCGCAACCTGGTGCCGGCGGACTTCCTGGCGCCGCGCTTCGCGGCGGCGCAGTCTGCCGTGCTCTTCTCGGCGACCCTGAGTCCCGCCCACTACCATCGGGACCTGCTGGGCCTGCCGGTCGCCACGGTGTGGTGGGAGGTCGCCTCGCCGTTCGCCGCCGAGCAGCTCGAGGTGCGCATCCGCGCCGATATCTCCACCCGGCTGCGCGACCGTGAGGCATCGCTTTCGCCCATCGTCGCCGAATTGGCCGAGCAGTACCGCCGCCGGCCGGGCCACTACCTGGCCTTCTTCAGCAGCTTCGTCTACCTGGAGGCGGCCCTGGCACGGTTGCAGGAGGCCCATCCGGAGATTCCCGTGCGCGCCCAGACCCGCGGCATGCGCGAGGCCGCACGCGACGCCTTCCTGGCCGGTTTCACGCCGGGCGGGCAGGGAATCGGCTTTGCGGTACTCGGCGGGGCCTTCGCCGAGGGCATCGACCTGCCCGGCGAGCGGCTGATCGGGGCCTTCATCGCCACCCTGGGCCTGCCGCCCTTCGACCCCTTCAACGAGGCTCTCAAGGCGCGGCTGGCGGCGCGCTTTGGTCGTGGCGACGACTACGCCTACCGTATCCCCGGGCTGATCAAGGTGGTGCAGGCGGCGGGCCGGGTGATCCGCGGCCCCGACGACGAAGGCACGCTGGTGCTGATGGACGACCGCTTCGCGCGGCGCGAGGTGCGGGCCCGGTTGCCGGGGTGGTGGGCGGTGGAGTGATGGCGCCTCAGCGCTGTCCGTCGGGGATCTCCTCCAGGGTGCGCCCCGACACCACGGACTCGGGCTCCGTGGACGTGGGGTTGCGTCGCGCATCGGCGGCCTCGTCGTCCATCTTCACCAGCAGCCAACCCTCTTCCTGGGCCAGGTGCGTGCGGATCAGCGCATAGCCTCCGTGCAGCTTTTCGCCCTCCAGCCAGACGGTGGCATGGCCCTCTTTGAGCTGTTCGGCGACCGAGGACCGGTCGTCGCCCTCCTTGAGGTTGCGGTAGTAGCCGCAATCCCAGATCAGTACGGTGCTGGCGCCATATTCGCCCTCGGGGATCACACCCTCGAAGTCGGCATAGGCCAGGGGATGATCCTCGGTAGGGATCGCCAGGCGCTTGACCCGCGGATCGGTGGAGGGGCCCTTGGGCACGGCCCAGGACTTCAGCACGCCATCGACCTCGAGGCGGACATCGTAGTGCAGGGTGGAGGCGGCGTGCTGCTGGATCACGAAGCGTGGCCGGTCGCCCTTCCGGCCGTCCTCCATGGGCTCGGGGGTACGGCGCGGATCGCGCTTTTCGCGGTAGCGTGTCGGGGTGTCGCGGGATGCGGCCATGGGTCCCCTCCGGCCGGTGGCTATCCCCAGTCTAGTCGCTGCGCGGGTTGTCCCGAGGCTCGCCACGATCACACTTGACGCATTCCAGCGCGAGGCCGAGTCGCGAGCGCCGCCCGGCCTCGGTGGTCACCCAGGGGCGCTCGGTCCAGGGCGGCTGATGACGCACGTGCTGGTTGTGGCCGCAGGCGAGTTCCGCGACCCAGTGGCCTTCCTCGTCGAGGTGATAGCCGATGATGGGCTGCTGCATGGCGGGAGGCAGGCTACCGCCGGGGCGGCGGGGCCTTGTAATGGCCGGGTACCGTCACCCGCTCGCCGTTGGGCAGGTCGCGGACATGGGCGGGCACGAAGACCCGCGTGATCACGCTTCTGGCTTTGCGCTCGGTCATGGGTGAGCCCTCCGTGTCATCCCTGGACGTCCTACCCCACGTTAGCGCTCGCGGCCATCGTGAATCAATGCCGGCTCGCCCCCTGATTCAGCCGGGTGAAGCGGACCGGCGGGCTGTACTTCTCGCCGTCGGGGGCGCGCTCGGGGGCGGGCCGGACCCGCCAGCCCCGTGAGGTCGCCCACTCCTTGAGTTCCCGGTAATCGAGCAGCGGGTAATCCCGCGAGTAGGGGTTGGGGGAGACCGAGGGGAAGGCGAAGGCCACATGGGGATAGCGGGCCAGGGCGTCTTCACTGTCATGGGCGCTGAGCGCCTGGTCCAGGGCAGACTGCCACGCCCGGGAGTCGCGACGTGCTACGGCTTGGGTTGCATGCATCGGATTGCCCTCGGTTGTTGTGCCTGTTGACGGGCCATGAAAGACGCACCGCCCGGTGTGGCCGGACAGGGCGTCAGGATACGTGTTCAATCCCAGCTCAGTGCGCCGCCCACCTGGTATTCGGTGACGCGAGTCTCGAAGAAGTTCTTCTCCTTGCGCAGGTCGATGATCTCGCTCATCCACGGGAAGGGATTCTGGGCGCCCGGGAACTGCTCCTTCAAGCCGATCTGCGCCAGGCGGCGATTGCAGATGAAGTGCAGGTACTCCTCCATGATCGCCGCGTTCATGCCCAGCACGCCGCGGGGCATGGTGTCACGCGCATAGGCGATCTCGAGCTCGGTGCCCTCGAGGAGCATCTGGGTGACCTCGTCCTGGAACTCGGGCGTCCAGAGGCGCGGGTTCTCGATCTTGATCTGGTTGATCATGTCCACGCCGAAGTTCAGGTGCATCGACTCGTCGCGCAGGATGTACTGGAACTGCTCGGCCACCCCGGTCATCTTGTTGCGCCGGCCCATGGAGAGGATCTGGCTGAAGCCGCAGTAGAAGAAGATGCCCTCGGTGACGCAGTAGAAGGCGATCAGGTTGCGCAAGAGCTCCTGGTCGGTCTTGGTGGTGCCGGTGTTGAAGTCCGGGCGTGCCAGCGACTGGGTGTGCTTGAGGCTCCAGGCGGACTTGGCGGCCACCGAGGGCACCTCGCGGTACATGTTGAAGACCTCGCCCTCGTCCATGCCCAGCGACTCCACGCAGTACTGGTAGGCGTGGGTGTGGATCGCCTCCTCGAAGGCCTGGCGCAGCAGGTACTGGCGGCACTCGGGGTTGGTGATCAGGCGGTAGAGCGCCAGCACCAGGTTGTTGGCCACCAGCGAGTCCGCGGTGGAGAAGTAGCCCAGGCTGCGCTCGACGATGCGCCGCTCGTCGGCGGTGAGGCCCTCGGCGCTCTTCCACAGCGCGATGTCGGCGTTCATGTTCACTTCCTGGGGCATCCAGTGGTTGGCGCTGCCGTCCAGGTACTTCTGCCAGGCCCACTCGTACTTGAAGGGCACCAGCTGGTTGAGGTCGGCGCGGGCATTGATCATCTGCTTGTCGTCGACCTCGATGCGTGCCGCGCCCATCTCCAGCTCCTCGAGGCCGGCGGCCACGTCGAGCTCCTCCAGCGACCGGCGGGCACGGGCCAGGCGGTCGCCCTCGGCGGCCTGGTAGCTGCCGCGGCTCTCGGCAACGGCCGCGTTGTCGGCCTGGGGCTCGGCAGCGGGCTGCGGAGCGGGAGCCGGCTTGGGTTGCTCGGCGACGGTTGTCTCGTCCTCGTGGAACTCGTCCCAGTTCAGCATGTCACTTACCTCGAGTTAATTGGGGGCCGTAGATGGATTCATCGCTCGAGGCTCATCCGGCGGCAAGCCTGCGAGGAGGCGCTGTGAACCCATCCCTGGGCGCTACCGACGCCATCCCTGGCGTAGGACCTCCTCTTCGGCTTGTCCCCGGCGCCTCTCGCTTCACCGGCGGCAATGCGTGTCTGGTTGGGCTTACTGGCAGGCCTCGCAGCCCAGCTCGTCGATCTCGCCGGCACTCGGTGCGCGCTGGCCGCCCTTGCCCTGCAGGAAGTCCTCCACGCCGCGTGGCTCCCGGCGGGGGGGCTCGGCGGCCGGTTCAGGGCTGGCCGAGGGCGCAGGAGCGCCATTGCTCACGGCATTGAGGGTGCCGCGGTCGACGGTGGACTTCTCCACCGAGGTGGCACCCAGAGCGCGCAGGTAGTAGGTGGTCTTGAGGCCGCGGAACCAGGCCATGCGGTAGGTCACGTCGAGCTTCTTGCCGGAGACCCCCTTGATGTAGAGGTTCAGCGACTGGGCCTGGTCGATCCACTTCTGGCGCCGCGCGGCGGCCTCCACCAGCCACTTGGGCTCCACCTCGAAGGCGGTGGCGTACTTGGCTTTGAGGTCGTCCGGAATGCGGTCGATGGGCTGGGCCGAGCCGTCGTAGTACTTGAGGTCGTTGATCATCACCTCGTCCCACAGCCCGCGCGCCTTGAGGTCATTGACCATGGGCGCGTTGACCACCGTGAACTCGCCGGAGAGGTTCGATTTCACGTAGAGGTTCTGGTAGGTCGGCTCGATGGACTGGGTCACGCCACAGATGTTGGAGATGGTGGCGGTCGGGGCGATGGCCATCACGTTGGAGTTGCGCATGCCCTGGCCGGCGATCTTGTCGCGCAGGCGGTCCCAGTCCTGAGTGACGCTCTCGTCGAGCTCGATGTACTTCTCGCCGCGCTCGGTCTTGAGCTTCTGGATGGAGTCGATGGGCAGGATGCCCTGGCTCCACAGCGAGCCCTCGAAGCTCTGGTACTGGCTTCGCTCGGCGGCCAGATCAGAAGAGGCCTCGATGGCGTGGTAGCTGACCAGCTCCATGGAGCGGTCGGCGAACTCGACGGCGTCCTCGGAGGCGTAGGCGATGTCCTGGGCGTAGAGGGCGTCCTGGAAGCCCATGATGCCGAGCCCCACCGGGCGGTGCTTGGCGTTCGAGTGACTCGCCTGGGGCACCGCGTAGTAGTTGATGTCGATGACGTTGTCGAGCATGCGCACGGCGGTGCGCACGGTCTTCCTCAGCTTCTCGCCGTCGAGTTTTCCGTCCACCACGTGCTGGGCCAGGTTGACGGAGCCCAGGTTGCACACCGCGATCTCGTCGGCCGAGGTGTTGAGGGTGATCTCGGTGCACAGGTTGGAGCTGTGCACCACGCCGGCGTGCTGCTGCGGGCTGCGCAGGTTGCACGGGTCCTTGAAGGTGATCCAGGGGTGGCCGGTCTCGAACAGCATCGAGAGCATTCTGCGCCACATGTCCTTGGCGCGGACGCGCTTGTAGAGCTTGAGCTCCCCCGTGCGTGTCATCGCCTCGTACTCCGCGTAGCGCTGTTCGAAGGCCGCGCCGTAGAGGTCGTGGAGGTCAGGGCAGGTGGAAGGAGAGAAGAGCGTCCACTCGCCGTCATCGAAGACCCGCTTCATGAACAGGTCGGGCACCCAGTTGGCGGTGTTCATGTCGTGGGTGCGGCGGCGGTCGTCGCCGGTGTTCTTGCGCAGCTCCAGGAACTCCTCGATATCGAGGTGCCAGGTCTCGAGATAGGCGCACACCGCGCCCTTGCGCTTGCCGCCGTTGTGCGCCAGTCCTGCCGTGGTCATGTAGGACTCGTCACCTTCGACTTCCAGATCATAAACAAACGGAAGCGTCGTGATGGTGTCCACGCTGCGCACGCGAGAGAAAAGATGGCCGTTGTAGGTGAGCCAGTTGCGCTTGACAAGGGGTCGACAGCCGACCCATTCGGCAATCTCGGCAACGGCGGGTACGCGAATGTCATAGGCCTTGCAGACGCCGTCGAAGCGGATCTCGCTGCCATCGACGCGACGCCCCGTATGTGCCTGTTCGCGCTCACGGTACTGTCCGGCCGTGGGAATGCCGAGGCGCAGGAGTTGATAACGCAGGCTTTCGGCCAGGGCACGCGATGTGCTGGTAAAATAGATTTCCGTGCCCCGCGAGACGCCACCGTCGGTTTCCAGCAGGCCCTGAATCAGGGCCAGTGTCTGGGCTTTCGGCAAATGAGCAAAGCGACGACTGATGTGCTTGTCATGCTGGGCGTCGTAGATATCGTCCTGGCGGAACGGAAGTGTCGGAGCACCGGCCCCGGCAATTCTTCCCGTGGTGGCATCTCGCCGAACGCCATGACCCGATGCCCAATGAATCTGGGCATAGTGATCGTTGCGCGAGGTTTCCCAGAAGTGAATGCCGCGGGCTTCAAGGTAGTGACGCACGAAGTCGAGATGAGAATCGCGACCAGGGTGGCCGGACACGCCCCACTGCATGGCGTCTTTCGAGAGATGACCATCGCCCAGCAGGATACCGTAAAGGCGCGCATCTTCCCCCGTTAAGCCGTCGACAGGGACGACTTCGGTGGGAATGACCTGCGCGACATAGTCCCCTTTCTGGAGGCGACCCGCGTCCACCCAGTCGGGGGATACCTTGCCTTTCTGCAGCCAGTCAAGCGTGCGCTCTGCGGATTGCTCCAAGGGCACGCCGCGCAGTGCATAGAAGGGATGACCGGCGGTGACGCGCACTGACTCGATGGCATGCTTGATGTCGAGCGCTACCATCGACTCCATCTGGTTGTAGAGATGCCGCTGTTTGACCTGGCGGTAGGTGCCGGAAATGCCCAGGACCAGGTCGCCGGACTCGATCCGCTCGATGGGGCGAGGGCCTTCAGCGGTATGGACCAAGGTGTCGGGCGCAAAGCATTGGTTGACCGCCACGGCGGTATCGTTGACCACCTTGAGGAAGGGGACGACGCCTTGGGACTTGCCGTTGGTGCCCTTGATCCAGGAACCGAGCGCGCGGACGGGGGTCCAGTCGTTGCCCAGGCCGCCGGCCCACTTGGAGAGCAGGGCGTTGTCGCGGATGGCGCTGTAGATGCCGTCCAGCTCGTCGGGCACGGTGGTCAGGTAGCAGCTGGAGAGCTGGCTTCGCACGGTGCCGGCGTTGAACAGGGTCGGCGTGGAGGCCATGTAGTCGAAGCTCGAGAGCAGTTCGTAGAACTCGATGGCCCGCGCCTCGCGGTCGTCCTCGTTCAGCGCCAGGCCCATGGCGACCCGCATGAACATCACCTGAGGCAGTTCGTAGCGTACCTCGTCGCGGTGGATGAAGTAGCGGTCATAGAGGGTCTGCAGGCCCAGGTAGGTGAAGGCGTTGTCGCGATGGTGGTCCAGCGCCTCGCCCAGGCGGTCGAGGTCGAACTCGGCAAGCCGGGGGTCGAGCTGCTCGAAGGCGATGCCCTTGGCGATATAGGCTTTGAAGGCCGGCACGTAGAGCTCGGCCATCTCCCCGTAGGTGGCCTCGTCGGCGATGCCCAGGAAGGAGAGCGCCTCGCGGCGCAGGTTGTCCTGCAGCAGCCGGGCGGTGACGTAGGTGTAGTCGGGATCCTTTTCCACCAGGGTGCGGGCGGTCATCATCAGCGCCTGGGAAACGCCGTCCACGGTGACGCCGTCGTAGAGGTTCTTCAGCGAATCCTCGACGATCTTGCCGGCCTCGACGTTGGCCAGCTCCTCGCAGGCATCCGACACCAGGGTCTCGATGCGGCCCAGGTCCAGCGGGCGGGTGGTGCCATCGGTGAGGGTCACGTTGAGGCTGGGATGCGGTTTGACGATGTCACCGCCGGCCGCGGCGCGCGCCTGGGCGTGCTCTTCCCGATAGAGCACATAGGCACGGGCGACCCGCTGCTCGCCAGCGCGCATCAGCGCCAGCTCGACCTGGTCCTGGATGTCCTCGATGTGCAGGGTGCCGCCGTCGGGCATGCGGCGCTGGAAGGCCTGCTCGATGCTATCGGTGGACTGGCGGACGAAGTCGCGTACTCGTGAGGAGGTGGCGGCGTTGTCGCCCTCCACGGCGATGAAGGCCTTGCTCATGGCGACGGCGATCTTGTCGGCATCGAAGGGCACGACGTCGCCGTTGCGCTTGATGATGCGCAGGGCCTTGGGTGCGGTGACGGAAACGGACGGCTCGTCCGGTGTGACAATGGTATCCATGGCGCCGGGGTCCCTGACGGGTGAGTCGAATGGTCGATGGCCGCCTCTCGGGCGACGGTTGACAGGCATGGTGTCGATCGTTGAGGCACATGATGTAGTATCCGTGCCGATTAGAAACACAAGATAGTGTGCTTTTCGGGCCCCATCAAGTGGATAACCTGTGGATTGGCTGTGGCCATCCGGGGGGCAGAATGGACCCCGTCGCCAGGCCCCGTCGTTGGGCCACGGAGACACTCCCTGTCGCCAAATGGCGACGGGAAGGCGCAATGCCGGATTTCGGGTATCCTTTAGCCATTGGCGTTGGCTCCCGACCGCGGGAGCCCCGCGACCGCTCACCTGCCCGCCAGGATGGAACAGAGGATGGACGACAGCTTGCAAGCCCAGGAACAGGATCACGTGTTGATCATCGAGGATGACGAGCGGCTGGCCGGCCTGACCCGCGACTACCTGGAGGCGAACGGGTTCCGGGTCACGGTCGAGGCCGACGGCGCCCGTGGGGTGGAGCGGATCCTCTCCCTGCAGCCGGACCTGGTGATCCTCGACCTGATGCTGCCGGGCGAGGATGGCCTGTCGATCTGCCGCCGGGTGCGCAGCGAGTACCTTGGCCCGATCATGATGCTCACTGCCCGCACCGACGACATGGACCAGGTGCTGGGCCTGGAGATGGGCGCCGACGACTACGTGCCCAAGCCGGTGCAGCCGCGGGTGCTGCTGGCGCGCATGCGCGCCCTGTTGCGGCGTTCCGAACCGGCCGAGGTCGGCGAGGAGAGCCGCCTGACCTTCCACGACCTGGTCATCGACAACGCTACCCGCGAGGCCTGGCTGGACGGCGCGCGCATCGACCTGACCAGTGCCGAGTTCGACCTGCTCTGGCTACTCGCCAGCAATGCCGGCCGGGTGCTGACCCGCGAGGAGATCTTCGACCGCCTGCGCGGCATCAAGTACGACGGTCAGGATCGCTCCATCGACGTGCGCGTCTCGCGCATTCGCCCCAAGATCGGCGACGATCCCAACCAGCCGCACCGCATCAAGACGGTGCGCAGCAAGGGCTACCTCTTCGTCAGGGATGGCTGAGCCATGCCTCGGACCCTGGCCGACAGCACCTTCCTGCGCGTCTATGTGCTGCTGGCGCTGGCGTTGCTGCTGACCTTCGGTCTGGCCCTGCTGGGTCTGGCCATGGTCGACCAGGTGCGCCGCGAGCACTACCGCGAGCAGCTGGTCGAGCCTCCCATGCGGGTGTTGACCGCCTGGGTTGATGCCTTGCCCGAGGCCGGGCGCCAGGCCTGGCTGGCGAGTCGCGCCGAGCAGGTCGACATGACCCTGCGGCTGGTATCGGTCGACGACTTGTCCCTGAATTATTTCTCCCGCTCGCGCCTCGAGCGCGACCGCGTGCTGGTCATGCCCCGGGGCGAGCACGGCTGGCGCCTGCAGCGACTTCTGCCCGGTGGCGAGCAGCTGCTGGAGGTCGACGTGGCGAGCCTCAGCGAGCAGCAGCTGCGCGGGCTCACCGATCTGCTCGCCGAGTGGCTCGCCCAGGCCTCGGGCGATGCGCGCCGGGCCCAGCTGGCGCGGGTCGCCGGTGACGGCATTCCCCTGCAGCTGAGCGAGTCCCCGCCCGAGGGGCTGGACACCCGCCAGCTGGCCCGCCTGGCCGAGGGGGAGGTGGTGATCCGGCTGCTGCCCGGGCGCTGGTCCATGGCGATGTACCGCCTGCTGCCCGGCAGCGACCCCCAGACCCGCTGGCTGGCCATCGGCCCGGTGAAGGCCTTCGAGCCGCTGCCGGTCTCGCTGCAGCTGCTGTTGCTGGTGCTGCTGCTCGGCGTGCTGGCGGCGATCATCTACCTGATCGTGCGCGGCGTGGAGGCCCGCATGGCGCGGCTGGAGCTGGCGGCGACCCGCATCGCCGGCGGGCGCCTGGATACCCGCGTCAAGGTCGAGAGCGGTGACTTCCTGGGGCGCCTGGGGATGGCCTTCAACGGCATGGCCGCCCAGGTGCAGTCGCTGTTGCGCGCCCAGCAGGACATGATCCGCGCCGTCTCCCACGAGCTGCGTACCCCGGTGGCGCGCATCCGCTTCGCGGTGCAGATGGTCGAGGACATGACCGACGATCCGGCGATCCGTCGGCAGCTGGAGGGCGTCGATGGCGACATCACCGAACTCGACGAGCTGATCGACGAGATCCTCACCTATGCCCGGCTGGGCAGCGAGACGGCCAATGGCGCCGAGCTCGAGACCTCGCTGGTCGACTGCCGCGCCATGGCCGAGCGGGTCATCGAGGCGCTGCGGCCACTGCATCGTGACATCCGCATCGAGCTGGACGAGGGGCCGGAAGTGGAGGTCCAGGCGGAGCCCCGCTACCTGCAGCGGGCGCTGCAGAACCTGGTGGCCAATGCCTGCCGCCATGCCCGCAGCCGGGTCGTGATGCGCCTGCAGAGCGAGCCCCGGCTGGTGCGCCTGGACGTGGAGGACGATGGCCCCGGCATTCCCGCGGCGGCGCGCAGCGAGGTCTTCAAGCCCTTCGCGCGCCTGGACGACAGCCGCACCCGCCGCTCCGGCGGCTACGGGCTGGGGCTCTCCATCGTGCAGAAGGTCATGGCCTGGCACGGCGGCAGCGTAATGGTGGATGCCAGCGCCACGCTTGGCGGGGCGCGCTTCACCCTGCTGCTGCCGCGGCGCAACGCTACGCCGGCCTGATCCCCTCGAGCACCGCGAAGGAGGTCTCCCGGGCGGTACGCAGGAAGTCTTCCATCCAGGGCGCGCCGCGGGTTTCCTCGCGGATCGCCGCGAACAGCGTGCTCCACACCCCCTTCTCGCCCAGGGCTACGGCCTTGAC
This sequence comes from Halomonas sp. 11-S5, assembly GCF_029889825.1. Classification (NCBI taxonomy): domain Bacteria; kingdom Pseudomonadati; phylum Pseudomonadota; class Gammaproteobacteria; order Oceanospirillales; family Halomonadaceae; genus Halomonas; species Halomonas sp. 11-S5. Next base: position 20,422 of record NZ_JARANW010000017.1, on the reverse strand, counting down.
GTAGTCGCGTTCCAGGTACTCGGTGAGCGCCCAGTTGGGCAGGGCGCAGACGCCGCGTCCGCTGGCCACCAGCTGCATCATCATGATCGTCAGCTCGGCGGTGCGCACTTCCTTCGGCCGCACCCCGGCGGGGTCGAGGAACTGGGTGAAGACGTCCAGCCGGGAATACTCCACGGGATAGGTGATCAGGGTCTCCTCGGCCAGTTCTTCGGCGGTCACGAAGGGGCGTCCCGCCAGTGGATGCTGGCGGGCCACCGCCAGCAGGCCCTCGTAGCGGAACAGCGGCTCGTAGTGGATGCCGGGCAGTGGCTGGGGGTCGGCGGTGATCACCAGGTCGAGCTGTTCACGGGCCAGCGCCGGCAGGGGGTCGAAGTGGTGGCCGCCGGGGATGTCGATCTCCACCTCCGGCCAGTGGTTGCGGAAGTGGTCGATGGTGGGCATCAGCCACTGGAAGCAGCTGTGGCACTCGATGGCCATGTGCAGCCGCCCCTGCTCGTTGCCGGCCAGCCGCGCCAGGTCGCGCTCGGCCATGCGCACCAGCGGCAGGACCTGCTCGGCCAGGGTCAGCAGGCGCGTGCCGGCCCGGGTGAACTCCACCGGCCGGGTCTTGCGCAGGAACAGCGGGCTGCCCAGGCGCTCCTCCAGGTCCTTGATCTGGTGGGAGAGGGCCGACTGGGTCAGGTGCACGCGTTCGGCGGCCTCCACCAGGGAGCCGGCATCGCGCAGGGCGACCAGGGTGCGCAGGTGGCGAAGTTCGAGCATTCGAGTGAGCCTGATTCATCTTGAAGATTAGAAAGTTTAGTTTGATTCACATCAGCTGGCCAGCGATCCTTCCCGACATCATTCATGCAAAAAGGACGTCATCATGACGCTGGCTCATGTCATCGGCTATCCGCGCATCGGCGCGGATCGCGAACTGAAGCGCGCCACCGAGGCCTACTGGCAGGGCGACATCGACCGCGAGGCCCTGGAGGCCACCGGGCGTGCCCTGCGCCTGGCGAACTGGGCGGCCCAGCGCGAGGCCGGACTCGACCTGGTGACGGTGGGGGACTTCGCCTTCTACGACCAGGTGCTCGATGTCTCGGTGCTGCTGGGGGCGGTGCCGGGGCGCTTCGGGGCCGAGGAGGAGGTGGCACGCGGCGAGGTGGATCTCGATACTGCCTTTCGCATGGCCCGGGGCCGGGCCCCCGGCGGCGAGCCGTCCGCGGCCTGCGAGATGACCAAGTACTTCGATACCAACTATCACTACCTGGTCCCGGAACTGCACGCCGGCCAGACCTTTCGCCTGGCCAGCCGCCGCCTCTTCGACCAGGTCGACGAGGCCCGGACCGCCGGCCACCCGGTCAAGGTGGCCCTGACCGGTCCGCTGACCTGGCTGTGGCTGGGCAAGGGGCGCGGCGAGGCCGGCGAGGGCTTCGACCGACTGTCGCTGCTCGACGGCGTCCTCGATGTCTATGCCGAGGTGCTGGAGCGCCTGGCCGGGCAGGGCGTCGAGTGGGTTCAGCTCGACGAGCCGGCGCTGGTGCAGGACCTGCCCCTGGCCTGGCGGCAGGCCTTCGAGCGCGCCTACCATCGGCTGCAGGCCGCCCCGGTCAAGCTGCTGGTGGCAAGCCCCTTCGGTGGCCTGGGCGACAATCTCTCCCTGGCGGTGGGCCTGCCGGTCGCGGGCCTGCACATCGACCTGGTACGTGCCCCGGCGCAGCTGGAGGCGGTGCTGGATCGCCTGCTGCCCCACAAGGTGCTCTCGGTGGGGGCCATCGACGGGCGCAACGTCTGGCGGGCCGACCTGGCGCTGTGGCGCGAGCGCCTGGCCACGGCGCGCATGCGCCTGGGCGAGCGGCTGTGGATCGCCACGAGCTGTTCGTTGCTGCACGTGCCGGTGGACCTGGCCGCGGAGACCACGCTGGATGCCGAGCTCAGGCGCTGGCTGGCCTTCGCCCGGCAGAAGCTCGACGAGACGGCGACCCTGGCGCGCCTGCTGGATGGCCGCGCCAGCGCCACCGACCGCGATCGCGTCGAGGCCGCCAGCCGGGCCCTGCAGTCGCGTCGCGAGGCGCCTCGCCTGCATCGCCCCGCGGTGGCCGAGCGGCTGGCCGGGGTCACGGCGGCCGATACCCGGCGCCGGTCGCCCTTCGCCGAGCGTGCCGTGGCCCAGCAGCGCCATCTCGCCCTGCCGCTGTTCCCCACCACGACGATCGGCTCCTTCCCCCAGACCGCGGAGATTCGCGCCGACCGGCGCGCCGTCAAGGCCGGCGAGCTCTCGCGCGAGGCCTATGAGGCGCGGATGCGCGAGGAGATTGCCCGGGTGGTGGCCCGCCAGGAGGCGCTGGGCCTCGACATGCCGGTGCACGGCGAGCCCGAGCGCAACGACATGGTGGAATACTTCGGCGAGCAGCTCGACGGCTACGCCTTCACACGCTTCGGCTGGGTGCAGAGCTACGGGACGCGCTGCGTCAAGCCGCCGATCCTCTTCGGTGACGTGGTGCGCCCGGCGGCGATGACGGTGCGCTGGAGCGAATACGCCCAGTCGCTCACCGAGCGGCCGATGAAGGGGATGCTCACGGGACCGGTCACCCTGCTGCAGTGGTCCTTCGTGCGCGACGACCAGCCCCGCGAGACCACCTGCCGGCAGATCGCCCTGGCGCTGCGCGACGAGGTCCTCGACCTCGAGGCGGTGGGCATCCACGCCATCCAGATCGACGAGCCGGCATTGCGCGAGGGGCTGCCGCTACGCCGCGCCGAGTGGCAGGGCTACCTCGACTGGGCGGTGGCCTGCTTCCGGCTGGCCGCCTCGGGGGTGCGCGACGAGACCCAGATCCACACCCACATGTGCTATGCGGAGTTCAACGACATCATCGAGTCGATTGCCGCCCTGGACGCCGATGTGATCACCATCGAGACCTCGCGCTCGGCGATGGAACTGCTCGACGCCTTCCAGGACTTCGCCTACCCCAACGCCATCGGGCCGGGGGTCTACGATATCCACTCGCCCAATATCCCCGAGGTGGACTGGATGGTGGCGCTGATGGAGAAGGCCGCCGAGCGCATCCCGGTCGAGCGGCTCTGGGTGAACCCGGACTGCGGCCTCAAGACCCGCGGCTGGGCCGAGGTGGAGCCGGCCCTGGCCAGCATGGTCGAGGCGGCGCGGGAGCTGAGGCGCCGCCATGGCTGACGCCCAGCGTTGAGCCGGGTGCCGGCGTGCCGGGGCAGGGTGGCTGGTATGCTCCCGGGGAACATCGCCGACACGCAAGGAGCCGCCATGTCCCGTTACACCGTTTCCACCGCCCGCCCCCTCGCCCTGCTGGGGGCAGCCTTGTGGCTTGCCGGCTGCGCCGCCACCCCGGACGGCGCGGCGACACGCCCCGAGGTCAGCGATCGCGGGGCCGCCAGCGAGGATGCGGCGCCCGAGGCGTCGCCCGCCGCGCCGCTGATGCCCTCGCTCTTCTTCCCCGGCGATGCCGGGGCGTTCACCGCCTGGCGCTGCACGCCGGCTCAGGACCTGGTCACCGCGGGGACCGAGGAGGAGCTGCGACTCTGGTCCGCCCATGGGGCCTACCGGCTGCCGCCGGCGGTGGTGGCCAGCGGTGCCCGCTACCAACAGGGCGAGCTGAGCTTCTGGAACAAGGGCGACCAGGCGGTGGTGGAGAGCGCCACCGGGCGGCTCGACTGCACCCGCGACCTGAACCAGGAGGTGCTCACCCGTCGCCAGCGGCCGGGCACCATGTTCCATGCCCGCGGCAACGAGCCGGGCTGGGTGGTCAACCTGGCCAGCGACCGGCCCGAGGCGACCCTGGTGCTGGACTACGGGGAGCGCGAGATGACCCTGCCCTACCGGGTGACCACCCTGGACAACGGCGAGGGGCGGATGATCCTGGCCAGTGGCCGGGCCGACACGCCCTTCGAGCTGCGCCTCGAGGCGCGGGCCTGCTTCGACAGCATGAGCGGCCAGCCCTTCCCGGCGCGGGTCACCCTGAGCATCGACGGCGAGCAGTATCGGGGCTGCGGCCAGGGCATCGCGCCCTGACACGCCTGGGCACTCTTGGTGATTCTCATTGGGCGTCCGGGTGTGCCCAGGGCGGCGCGGCGGTGAGGATGCGTGCCTGCACCGGGCAGTCGTCACGGTGGGCGCCGGGCAGGTAGCCGGTGCTCATCAGCAGCTCGCCGACGATCTCCGGCCCGGTGAAGCGGAAGGTGCGCCGGAAGAGGCGCACCCAGGCGGCGTGGTCCAGTGGATGGTGGTGGTCGAGCCAGGCGCGCAGGCTGCCGTGTTCGGCCTGCAGCGCCTGCACCACTCCGGCATTGTGAATCACGGCATCGACCTTGAGACGGTTGCGGATGATGCCGGCATCCGCCAGCAGACTCGCACGCTCGGCTTCGCCATAGGCGGCGATGCGGTCGATGTCGAAGCCCTCGAAGGCGGCCCGGAAGGCCTCGCGCTTCTTCAGCACGGTGAGCCAGGAAAGTCCCGCCTGGTTGATCTCCAGCACCAGGCGCTCGAAGAGGGTGCGGTCGTCGTCCACCGGGAAGCCGTATTCGTGGTCGTGATAGGGACCGTGGAACGGATGCCCGGGGGCCAGGTCGCAGTAATGGCTCATGGGGCTGCTGCCTCGTGGTCGGGATTGGCAGGGGAGTCGTGACTTGCCAGGATGAAGCCATCCTTATCAACTGTGAACCGGGAGAACGTCCATGCAATACCTTCACACCATGGTCCGGGTCAGCGACCTCGACGCCTCGCTGCACTTCTACTGCGACCTGCTCGGCCTGACCGAGGTGCGTCGCAAGGAGAGCGAGAAGGGCCGCTTCACACTGGTCTTCCTGGCCGCTCCGGAAGACGAGGCCCGCTCCGCCGAGCTCAAGGCGCCGGAGCTGGAGCTGACCTGGAACTGGGATCCGGAGGAATACACCGGGGGGCGCAACTTCGGCCACCTGGCCTATCGGGTGGACGACATCTACGCCCTCTGCGAGCACCTGCAGGCGAACGGCGTGACCATCAACCGTCCGCCCCGGGACGGCCACATGGCCTTCGTCAGGAGCCCCGACGGCATCTCCGTCGAGTTGCTCCAGAAGGGCGATCCCCAGGAACCCAAGGAGCCCTGGGCTTCCATGGAGAACACCGGAACCTGGTGATCTCCAGGTGAAAGCTGGATATTGTATCAATCGGGCCGCCAGGCCATCCGTCCGCTGCCCAGGAAGACCAGCGCCACGGCGCCGAACAGGAAGAAGCCCTGCAGCTCCAGGGCCCAGCCGCCATTGCCGTTGAAGGCCGTGAGCTCGTCCATGTGCACCAGGAAGATGGCCACCACCATGTTGGCGGCCATCAGCAGCCCCGCCACGCGGCTTCGCCAGCCGATCAGCGCCATCAGCGGCGCCACCACCTCGCCGATCAGCACGCCGTAGGCGAGCACGGTCGGCAGGCCCTGGCCGGCCAGGGTGTTGCCGATCCCGGTCAGGCTGCCCGGGTTGAGCAGCTTGGTCAGCCCGTGAGGCAGCAGCAGGCCCGCCACAGTGAGTCGCAGGATCAGCTTGCCGAGGGCATCGTTATGGAGCGCGTGAAGCATGCGGGGCCTCATGGGGGAACAAGGAATGGGGTGCGGGGGAATTGTCTCGAGGCCCCGGCTGGGGCAAGCTTGTCGCCTGGGCAATCGCCTCGCGCCTCAAGGAAGATACCATGATGATCAAACCGTTACGCAACACTCTGCTGATGGCGGCCGGCGCGCTGCTGCTGGCCGCCTGCGGGGGTGGCCCGGCCCCCCAGGTCGCCGGCGAGCCCGCGGCCCGGTTCGAGGGCCCGGTGGTCGACCAGCGCTGGAACCTGCTGTTGGTGGGCACCAATGAGCGCCTCGAGATGCCGGAGCGTCCCTACTTCGTGATCGACCGTGACGGCCGGGTCAGCGGCAGCGATGGCTGCAACCGGCTGACCGGCCGGGCCGTGCTCGGCGACAACAACCGCATCGCCTTCTCGGAGCTGGCCACCACCCGCCGCGCCTGCCCCCGGGCCGAGGATGCCGCCCGGGTGACCGGCATGCTGGAGCGTGCCTACCGCTACCTGATCGACCACGACCGGCTGGTGTTCTTCGGCCCTGACCAGCGGGTACTGGGCGGCTGGCGCCGCGTCGACTGACCTGACAACGACCGACCCGTAAACGACAAGGGCCCGCCAGTGGCGGGCCCTTGTGGCTGGAGTGGAACGATCACAGTGCGGCGATCTTGTCGCGCTGCTCGACCAGCAGGCGGCGAGAGGCCTGCTGGTCGGCTAGCTTACCGCGCTCCTTCTCGACCACCGCCTCGGGCGCCTTGGCAACGAAGCTCTCGTTACCGAGCTTCTTCTCGACGGCGCCGATCAGCTTATCCTGCTTGTCGATCTCCTTGGCCAGGCGCGCGAGCTCGGCCTCCTTGTCGATCAGGTCGGCCATGGGCACCAGCACCTCCATCTCGCCCACCAGCTGGGTGGCCGAGAGGGGCGCCTGTTCGTGATCGTCGAGCCAGTCGACGCTCGCCAGCTTGGCCAGCTTGGCGAGGAACGGCCGGTTGGCTTCCAGGCGCCTGGCATCTTCCGCGCTGCCCTTGGTGAGCAGCACCTCCAGCGGCTTGCCCGGGGCGATGTTCATCTCGGCGCGGATGTTGCGCACCGCGACGATCACCCCCTTGAGCCACTCGATATCGCGGGTCGCCGACTCGTCGACCCTGCTGTCATCGGCCTGGGGCCAGGGCTGGACCATCAGGGAGTCCCCCTCGCCCTGGCAGGTGCCGGCCAGCGGGGCGACGCGCTGCCAGATCTCCTCGGAGATGAAGGGCATCATCGGGTGGGCCAGGCGCAGGATCGCCTCCAGCACGCGCACCAGGGTCCGGCGCGTGCCACGCAGGGCCTCGGGGCTCGCGTTGTCATCCCACAGCACCGGCTTGGAGAGCTCCAGGTACCAGTCGCAGTACTCGTTCCAGACGAAGTCGTAGAGCGCCTGGGAGGCATGGTCGAAGCGGAACTCCTCCAGGGCCCGGGTCACCTGGGCCTCGGTCTGCTGCAGGCGCGAGACGATCCAGCGGTCGGCCAGCGACAGCTCGACCGGTTCACTGGACTGCCCTTCAAGAGACAGCCCGGTATCCTCGCCCTCGGCATTCATCAGCACGTAGCGAGAGGCGTTCCACAGCTTGTTGCAGAAGTTGCGGTAGCCCTCCAGGCGACCCATGTCGAACTTGATGTCGCGACCGGTGGTGGCCTGGGAGAGGAAGGTGAAGCGCAGGGCGTCGCTGCCGTGGGGCTCGATGCCCTCGGGGAACTCGGCGCGGGTGGCCTTCTCGATCGCCCGCGCCTTCTGCGGCTGCATCATGTTGCCCGTTCGTTTCTGTACGAGGCTATCCAGGTCAATCCCGTCGATCAGGTCGATGGGGTCGAGCACGTTGCCCTTGGACTTGGACATCTTCTGGCCCTGGCCGTCGCGCACCAGGCCATGCACGTAGACCTGCTGGAAGGGCACCTCGCCCATGAACTTGCCGGTCAGCATGATCATCCGCGCGACCCAGAAGAAGATGATGTCGAAGCCGGTGACCAGCACGCTGGAGGGGTGGAAGGTCGCGAGCTCCGGGGTCTCTTCCGGCCAGCCCAGGGTGCCGAAGGTCCAGAGCCCGGAACTGAACCAGGTGTCCAGCACGTCCTCGTCCTGGGTCAGCTCGACCTCGGCGGGAAGGCCATGCTTCTCGCGGGCCTCCTGCTCGCTTCTCGCCACGTAGACGTGACCCTCGGCGTCGTACCAGGCGGGGATGCGGTGGCCCCACCACAGCTGGCGGGAGATGCACCAGTCCTGGAGGTCGCGCATCCAGGCGAAGTACATGTTCTCGTAGTTCTTCGGCACGAACTGGATGTCGCCCTTCTCCACGGCCTCGATGGCGGGCCCGGCCAGGCTCTCCACGGCCACGAACCACTGGTCGGTGAGCAGCGGCTCGATGACGTCGCCGGAGCGGTCGCCATAGGGCAGGGTGTTGCTGACGGTCTCCACCTGCTCGAGCAGGCCGGCGGCGTCCATGTCGGCGACGATGCGCGCCCGCGCGTCGAAGCGGTCCAGCCCGGCGTAGGCCTCGGGCAGGGTCGGGTCGACATCGGGCAACGGCCGGCCCTGGATGTCGAAGGCCTCGGCTAGCGCCAGGATGGCGGCATCCTGGGTGAGGACGTTGATCAACGGCAATTCCTGACGGCGGCCCACCTCGTAGTCGTTGAAGTCGTGGGCCGGGGTGATCTTCACGCAGCCCGAGCCCTTGTCCATATCGGCATGCTCATCCGCCACGATCGGGATACGACGCCCGACCAGCGGCAGTTCCACGAACTTGCCGACCAGCGACGCATAGCGAGGATCTTCCGGGTTGACCGCCACCCCGGTGTCGCCGAGCAGGGTCTCGGGGCGGGTGGTGGCGACGACCAGATAGGGCTTGCCGTCATCGGTGGTCACGCCGTCGGCCAGCGGATATCGGAAGTGCCAGAAGCTGCCCTGCTGGTCGCGGTTCTCGACCTCGAGGTCGGAGATGGCGGTGTGCAAGGTGGGGTCCCAGTTGACCAGCCGCTTGCCGCGGTACACCAGGTCCTCCTCATGGAGGCGAACGAAGACCTCCTGCACCGCGCGGTAGAAGCCGTCATCCATGGTGAAGCGCTCGCGCGACCAATCGACGCTCGCCCCCATGCGGCGCAGCTGGCGGGTAATATGCCCGCCGGACTCCTGCTTCCACTCCCAGACCCGGTCGATGAAGGCCTCGCGGCCCAGATCGAAGCGGGTCTTGCCCTCCTCGGCGGCGATCTTGCGCTCGACCAGCATTTGCGTCGCGATGCCGGCATGGTCGGTGCCCACCTGCCAGAGGGTGTTGCGCCCCTGCATCCGCCGCCAGCGAATCAGGGTATCCATGATGGTGTCCTGGAACGCATGGCCCATGTGCAGGCTGCCGGTGACGTTGGGCGGCGGGATCATGATCGCGTAGGGCGTGCCCTCACCGGACGGGGCGAAGCGGTTGTCGGCTTCCCAGCGCTCGTACCAGCGGGATTCGATCTGCTCGGGTTGGTAGGTCTTGTCCATGGGGCGTTCCGGGTCGAGGAGGTGGCACCGACCCATGACAGTGGGCCTCGCGGGCGCTGCCAGGGTGCCGGGGATGCTGAAAATGGGGCTGATTATAGCGTGACGCCGGGGGAGGCGTCAGCCCGCCTGGCTCTTGAGCTGGTGCGGGGTGACCGGGTAGCCGCGCTTGCGATAGGTCTGCCAGCACTCGCGCTTGGCGGTGAGCACGTCCTGGTGCTGGTTGATGATCTCGGCGACCCGCTCGAAGCGCGAGAACCACTCGGGGATCCCTGGGTGCAGGTTGAGCAGCGCCTGGGGCGGCTCGCCGACCATCGGCAGGTCCTGCCAGCCGATGGTCACCGGCACGCCCTCCGCCCCCTCGCTGCCCGACAGGGCGTGAGGCACATAGGCGTCGGCCCGGAAGGTCCAGAGCCGCTCGTCCAGTTCCCGGGCCATGGCCTCGTCCTCGGCATGCAGGTGCAGCCGATAGCCCTTGCGATAGATGGTCTCGGCCAGCCGGCAGGCAAAGCCGAGACGCGCCTCCAGGGTGGTGTCCGGGAGGATGTAGAAGTCGACCTGGGTCATCTAGAGCTCGTTGCCGTTCTCCACGCTGCGCGTTTCCTCCTCGCGATCCAGCAGGTACTGGGTCAGCAGCCCGACCGGGCGGCCGCTGGCGCCCTTCTCCTTGCCGGAGGTCCAGGCCGTGCCGGCGATGTCCAGGTGCGCCCAAGGGAACTGGTCGGCGAAGCGCGACAGGAAACAGGCGGCGGTGATGGTGCCCGCCGGCTTGCCGCCGATGTTGGCCAGGTCGGCGAAGTTGGAGTCGAGCTGCTCCTGGTACTCGTCCCACAGCGGCAGGTGCCAGGCGCGGTCCCAGGCGGTCTCGCCGGCATCCAGCAGGTCCAGCGCCAGGTCGTCGTCGTTGGAAAGCAGACCGGTGGCATGGTGGCCCAGGGCGATGATGGCGGCACCGGTCAGGGTGGCGATGTCGACCACGCTGGCCGGTTCGAAGCGCTCGGCGTAGGTCAGGGCGTCGCACAGCACCAGGCGACCCTCGGCGTCGGTATTGAGCACTTCCACCGAGAGGCCCTTCAGCGTGTGGATGATGTCGCCGGGCTTGGTGGCGCGGCCGTCGGGCATGTTCTCGGCGGCGGCGACGATGGCCACCAGGTTGATCTTCGGCTGGATGGCGAGCACCGAGGTGACGGTGCCGAACACGCTGGCCGCCCCGCACATGTCGAACTTCATTTCATCCATGGCCTCGCCGGGCTTGAGCGAGATGCCGCCGGAGTCGAAGGTGATGCCCTTGCCGACCAGCACGTGGGGGGCGTCGTCGGGGCTCTCGGCGCCCTGGTATTTCATGACGATCAGCCGCGTGGGCTGCGCGCTGCCGCGGCCCACGGAGAGCAGGCTGTGGGCGCCCAGGCGCTCCAGGGCCTCCTCGTCGAGGATCTCCACGGACAGCGCCCCGCGGGCGGCATGGCCCAGCGCCTCGGCCTGCTCGGCCAGGTAGCTCGGGGTGCAGACGTTGCCCGGCAGGTTGCCCAGGGTGCGGGTGGTGGCCACGCCCTGGCCGATGGCGCCCCCGATGCGTCCGCCCTGGCGGGCCGCCTCGGCATCGCCGTGCTCGCTGACCAGCAGGGTGACGCGGGCGAGCTGCGGCGCGGGCGCCTTCTCGGACTTGAACTCGTCGAAGCGGTAGACGGCGCGATGGGCGGCCTCGGCCACCATGCGGGCCTTCCAGTCGCAGGCGCGCTCGGGCACCGGCACGTCGGTGAAGGCCACGGCGACGTCCTCGATGGGCAGCGTCGCCAGGGCGGTGAAGGCGGCATCGAGCGCCTTGCGGAAGGCGCCTTCCCGGCACTTGTCGCGCTTGCCGAGGCCCACCAGCATCAGACGGTCGGCATTGAGCCCCGGGGCGAAGGGGACCATCAGCACATTGCCCAGCTTGGCGTCGAAATCGCCGCGCTCGATCAGCTGGCCGATCAGCCGCTCGCTGACATCGTCGAGCTTGGCGGCAGCGGGCAGCAGCTCACCGTCCTTGAACACCGGTACCACGAGGCAGGCCGTCTCGGCCTTGGCGGGATTGGCCGTCTGAACAGGGAATTCCATGGAGTCTCCACAAGACAAGCTTTGGGGTTACAAGCGATGGGGGATTCTGGATAATGCCGGCACGTTGCCGAGTCATCCCAGTGTACCCAAGGCAAGGCGTCATTGCATGGAAGATGGCCGGGCCCCACGGGGTGCCGGGCCGGGAGACAGCGTTGATCATATTCCGTTACCTGACCCGCGAGATCCTGCTGACCATGGCCGCCGTGGCCGGCGTGCTGTTGCTGGTGATCATGGGCAGCCGCTTCATCCGCTACTTCTCCAATGCCGCCGAGGGTGATATCCCGGTGAGCATCCTCGGCACCCTGATGCTCTTGAACCTGCCGGGGTTCCTCGAGCTGATCCTGCCGCTGGCCTTTTTCCTGGGCATCCTGCTGGCCTATGGTCAGCTCTATCTCAATAGCGAGATCACCGTGCTGGTGGCCTGCGGCACGAGCCCCAATCGCCTGCTGGAGGTCAGTCTGGTGCCGGCCACCCTGGTGGCGATCCTGGTGGGGGTGTGCAGCCTCTGGCTGACCCCGGCCGGGGCCCTGGACAAGGAGGTGCTCCTCGAGGAGCAGCGCAGCCAGCTCGACTTCTCGGCCCTGGCGCCGGGTCGCTTCCAGGATTTCGGTGGCGGGCGCACGGCCTACACCGAGGGCTTCAGTGACGACGGCACCCGGATGCAGGAGGTCTTTATCAGCGAGCGACAGTCGCGCAGCGACGGCACCCCCGAGAGCGTGGTGACCCGGGCCGAGACCGGCTACCAGACCGTCGACCCGGAGACCGGCAGCCGCTTTCTGGTGCTCGCCGACGGCGAGCGCTACAGCGTCGACCCCGGGCGAGCCGAGGCCGAGCGGCTGGCATTCGGCACCTATGCGGTGCGCCTCTCGGGAGCCGCCGAGAAGGCCGAGCTCGATGCGCCCGAATACGCTACCACCGCCGTGCTATTCGCCGATGACGCCCTGACGGCGCGGGCCCAGCTGCAATGGCGGCTGGGCCTGCCATTGATGGTCTTCATCCTGACGCTGCTGGCCATGCCGCTCTCCCGGGTCAATCCCCGCCAGGGGCGCTTCGCCAAGCTGCTGCCGGCCATCTTCCTCTACGTGGCCTACCTCAGCCTGCTGCTGGCGGCGCTGGACGCCATCGGCCGCGGCAGCTGGCCGGTGGCGGTGGGGATGTGGCCGATCCACGGCGGCTTCCTGGCCCTCGGCCTGGCGATGATGGCCCGGGCCCAGCACAAGGGGATGAGCGGATGATTCTCGACCGGCTCGATCGCTATATCGCCCGCAACGTGCTGGGTGCCATCATCGTGGTACAGGTGGTGCTGCTGGGTCTTGATCTGGTGATCACCTACATCAACGACCTCGGCGACGTGGAGGGCGACTACGGCGCCTTCCAGGTACTGCTCTACCTGCTGATGCGCCTGCCCTGGCGCTTCTACCAGTACGCGCCGGTGGGGGTGCTGATCGGCGCACTGATCGGCCTGGGCAGCATGGCCTCGAGCAACGAGCTGACGGTGATGCGTGCCGCCGGGCGCTCGCTGGTCCGCATCCTCTGGGGCGTGATGAAGCCAATCATCCTGGTGATCGTGGTGGTGCTCGCCATCGCCGAGTTCGTCAGCCCGCACACCGAGCAGTTCGCCAGCGCCTGGCGCCTCGAGCAGCGGCAGGGCGAGGGCGCGGTGCTCACCGGGCGCGGCGGCTGGCAGCGCGAGGGTGACAGCTTCTATCGCTTCGGGGCCATCCGCGCCGATGATACCGTGCTCGACCTGACCCGCTACCGCTTCGAGGACAAGGCCCTGCGCGAGGCGATGAGTGCTCGGCGTGCGGTGTGGCGCGATGACCATTGGCAGCTGCAGGACGTGGCGGTGACCCGCTTCCGCGAGGCGCGCACCGAGGTCGAGCGCCATGACACCCTGGACTGGGAGACCGCCATGACGCCGGCCCAGCTCGAGAGGCTGCTGCGTGACGTGGAGAGCCAGGCGCCCAGCGAGTTGTGGGCCTATGCGCGTTTCCTGCGCGAACAGGGCCAGCAGGCGACCCAGCCGCTGTTGTATTTCTGGCAGAAGATGCTGATGCCCTTGACCATGGCCTCGCTGGTATTGGTGGCGGCGTCCTTCGTGTTCGGTCCCATGCGCACCGTGGCCGCCGGGACTCGGGTCTTCTACGGCGTCATCATCGGCCTGGTCTTCAAGTACGTGCAGGATCTGCTGGGGCCGGCTTCCATGGTATTTGGCTTCTCGCCGGCCTGGGCGGTACTGACGCCGACCCTGCTGAGTGCCGGGCTGGGGCTGTACCTCTTGCGTCGCACTGGCTGAGGAGAGGGATTCATGCAACGACGCTTCGACCAACTCGACGCTGTCTGGCCAGCCGGCCTCGGCCGGCGGCTGGGCGCCATGCTCTATGACGGCCTGCTGGTGCTGGCGATCTGGATCGTCATGGCCTCGGCGCACCTGGCCGTGGTGCGGCTGGTGCTGGAGGTGCCGGCGGAACAGGTGGGCACGGGGCCCGCTTTGGTGCTCTCGCTGCGCCTGCTGCTGGCGGTCAGTGCCTTCGCCTTCTTCGCCTTCTTCTGGACCCGCGGCGGCATGACGCTGGGCATGCAGGCCTGGCGGCTGCGGGTGCAGACCCTCGACGGCTGCTCGATCACCGCTCTCCAGGCGCTGCAGCGCTTCCTGGTGGCCGGCATCTCGCTGGCCGCCTTCGGCCTGGGCTACCTGTGGATCCTCGTCGACGGCGAGAAGCGCAGCTGGCCGGACATCGCCTCCGGCACCCGGGTGGTGGTCCTTCCCAAGCGCCCTTGAGGCGCGCGCGATGCGCCCGTCCTGACCTCGGTCAGGTTTTTGCGGGATGCCGCTTGCGATTACCCATGCGAATCATTTACATTCACTTCATGGCCAGCGTGAGGTGATGTGATGTACGTCTGTATTTGCAAGAACGTGACCGACCACCGGATCCGGGACGCCGTCGAGGACGGGGCGCGTAGCTGGCGCGAGGTCCAGCAGGTGACGGGGTGCGGGACCCAGTGCGGCAAGTGTGCCTGCACCGGCAAGGACATCACCCGCGAGGCGATCCAGGCCGAGCTGAGCGCCGCGGCACAGGGGCTCGCCTACGCCGTCTGATGGCAATCGCTATCATTCTCCTTCGTCTTAACAAGTCCATGATTTTATTGAATTATGTGTGACATTGCCTAGACTGTGGAAGGTGCGGGCTGGCCAGGCTTCGGTGGCCGTGCCAAGCTGACAGCCAGCCCCCCGACAACCGCGATCGAGGTAATGAGATGAAAGGCGACAGCAAGGTCATCGAACACCTGAACACCGCGCTCGGCAACGAGCTGGTGGCCATCAACCAGTACTTCCTGCATGCCAAGATGTACAAGGACTGGGGTCTGAAGGCGCTGGCCAAGTGGGAGTACGACGAGTCCATCGAGGAGATGCAGCACGCCGACAAGCTGATCGAGCGCATCCTCTTCCTCGAGGGCATTCCCAACCTCCAGGACCTCGGCAAGCTGAACATCGGCGAGAACGTGCGCGAGATGCTCGAGTGCGACCTGAAGATCGAGCACGAGGGCCGCAACGACTACATCGAGGCCATCGCCTACTGCGAGCAGGTCAAGGACTACGTCAGCCGCGACCTCTTCCGTGGCATCCTCACCGACGAGGAAGACCATATCGACCACATCGAGACCGAACTCGGCCTGATCGACAAGGTCGGCATCGAGAACTACATGCAGACGCAGATGCAGGAAGCCGGCGAGGAGTAACGCCTGACCCTCCACCGACCCCGGGTCTCGACGAGAGCGCCCCGCGGCCTTGGCCGCGGGGCGCTCCTGCGTCAGGGGAACGCCTTCTCCAGGGCAAAGCGGGGCACCGGCTCGCCCTGGACCTCGACGCTCTCCAGGAAGATGTCCAGCGGGCGCGTCCAGAGGCCGTAGTCGCCGTAGAGGGCGCGATAGACCACCAGCGGCTCCTCGGTCTCGCTGTGCCGGGCGACGCCCAGCACCTCGTAGAGCGGGCCCTTGTAGTGGCGGTAGATGCCGGGGCGAGGGACGTTGTGTTCCATGGGCGGATTCTCTGGTTTCAAGGGCATGGTCTCAAGGGCATGGCCTCAAGCGCGGTGTCAGGGCGTGGCGCGGGCCTGTTTCGCCAGCCTGGCCAGCACCCGGGCGGCGGCGGTGAAGCCGAAGCTGCCGGTGACGAAGGTCGCCGCCCCGAAGCCCGAGGCGCAGTCGAGCCGGGTGGCCTCCCCGTCGGCGGGCTTCTGGAAGCATACCTCGCCGTCGCTGCCCGGATAGACCAGCTGCTCGTCGGAGTAGACGCACTCCACCGAGAAGCGCCGCTTCGGGTTGCGCGAGAAGCCGAAGTCGCGCCGCAGCCGGGCGCGCACCTTGGCGAGCAGTGGGTCGTGCTCGGTGCGGGTCAGGTCGGCCACCCGGATGCGGGTCGGGTCGGTCTGGCCGCCCGCGGCGCCGGTCACCACGATCGGCAGCTTGCGACGATTGCACCAGGCGATCAACGCCGCCTTGGCGACCACGCTGTCGATGGCGTCCACCAGCTGGTCGGCATCGGCGGGGATGCGCCTGGCCAGGTTGGCGGGAGTGACGAAGGCGGTGTCGGCCACCACCTCGATGCCCGGCTGGATGGCCCGGCAGCGTTCGGCCAGCACCTCCACCTTGGGGCGGCCGATGGTGCCGTCCAGGGCGTGCAACTGGCGGTTGACGTTGCTGACGCAGACGTCGTCGAGATCGATCAGCGTCAGCTTGCCGATGCCGGAGCGCGCCAGGGCCTCCACCGTCCAGCTGCCAACGCCCCCCACGCCCACCACCACCACGTGGGCGCGGCGGAAGCGCTCGGCGGCACGTCGGCCGTAGAGCCGGCGGATGCCGCCGAAGCGGGCCTCGTAGTCGTCCGGGGCAGCGGCAGGGGCGATGAAGGTGGCGGAATCGGTCATGGCATCATGCTCGGGCGGTCGTGGTGTCGGGGCGGCGCCGGCAGGTGGCCCGTCCAGCCGAAGCGCTCGAAGAGCGTCGTCATGCAGGCATCCAGGGGGCAGCAGAGGTCGAGGCGCCGGCCGCTCACCGGGTGGTCGAAGGCCAGGCCCACCGCCGCCAGCAGCAGGCGCGGGCATTCCAGGCGCTCGGCGAAGAAGCGGTTATGGTTGCCCTTGCCGTGCTTGGCATCGCCGATGATCGGGTAGCCACGCCGGGAGAGATGGCGGCGGATCTGGTGGCGGCGGCCGGTCTGCGGCCGCGCCTCGATCAGCGAGTAGCGGCTCTGGGGGTAGCGATCCACCCTGACCGGCAGCTCGACGCTGTCGAGCCGGCGGACCTCGGTCACCGCCGCCATGGCCGGCATCTCGGCCTTGGGACGGCGACCGTCCTCCTCGCGCAGCGGGTAGTCCAGCCGCTCCTGGTGCGGGCCGATGCCACGCACCACCGCCAGGTAGCGCTTCTCCACCCGGCGAGCGGTGAAGGCCGCCTGGAGGCCCGCCGCAGTCTCGGGGTCGAGCGCGAAGACGATCACCCCGGACGTCGGGCGATCCAGGCGGTGGACCGGGTAGACCCGACGGCCAAGCTGGTCGCGCAGCCGTTGCAGCAGGAACTCGCGCTCGCCGCGGGCCAGCGCGCTGCGATGCACCAGCAAGCCGGCCGGCTTGTGCACGGCGACCAGGTGGTCATCCTGATGGAGAAGGCTCAGCGCTGGCGTCATCGGGGCACCTTCGGGGTCAAGGGGGCGCCATTGTCGCCGGCCGGCGTCGTGCTGTCATCCTATCCTCGCCCCGTCGCGACCGGGAAAATCCGGTGGGAGATCGGCATGGCCGCTAGTCTGGTCGACATGAGAACTCGTCTACGTCTGGGGACCCTGCTGATGCTGGGCGAGGGCAAATGAGGGCGCTGGCCGAAATGGCGGGCGCCACCATGGCCGGCTCGCCTTGCAGTGCACAATTCGTCATGCTGGGAGAGACCGCTGCCCGGAGCCCGAACATGAAGCATTCGCCCGCCTATCACCTCGCCGCCACCGTGCTGTATGGCTTCGACGAGTACCGCTCGCGCTTCAAGCAGATCACCGCGGACGCCAGCCGCCGCTTCCGGGATGCCG
Organism: Halomonas sp. 11-S5; assembly: GCF_029889825.1. Lineage (NCBI taxonomy): Bacteria > Pseudomonadati > Pseudomonadota > Gammaproteobacteria > Oceanospirillales > Halomonadaceae > Halomonas > Halomonas sp. 11-S5. Next base: position 3,202 of record NZ_JARANW010000017.1, on the reverse strand, counting down.
CCTGGCGCGAGGCCCAGCAGGCCTCGGCGGAGCGCATCGACCTCTATGACGAGAAGGTCCAGGAGACGCTGGCTCGGCTGAGGCGCACCTTCGACGATGATCTGCTGACTCACTGCGAGTGCTGGGGGGAGGCCCGGCGGCACTACGCCGAGTTGATCGACCAGCGGCTGGACTACGAGCTGGCCGAGACCTTCTTCAACTCGATGTTCTGCTCGCTCTTCCACCACCGGCACATCCACAACGATTGGATGTTCGTCTACAGCTCCCGGGAGCGGGCGGCACACCACTCCGGCCTGACGCTGTGTCGGCGCCACAGAGTGAGAGGCGATTGGGTGGCGGGACTGCGCTGGGCCTTGGGCGAGGCACGCTTCGAGGCGCCCTTCGTCGACCTGGAGCGGGATGCGGCCCTGGGGGGCGAGGCGCTCCAGCGGCTGCTGCCCGAGGCCATCCGCGAGGACCCGGAGGCCGAGATCGAACTGATCAAGAGCGTCTTCTATCGCAACAAGGGCGCCTACCTGGTCGGTCGGGTGCTGGGCGGTGGCCAGCAGGTGCCGCTGGTGCTGCCGGTGCTGTATGCGGAGGGCGAGGGGCTGCACCTGGACACCGTGCTGATCGAGCCCGATGAGGTGTCGATCATCTTCTCCTTCACCCGGGCCTACTTCCAGGTGAAGGTGGTGGTGCCCAGCGAGTTCGTGCACTACCTCCAGGAGCTGATGCCCGACAAGCCCCAGGGCGAGCTGTATGCCGCCATCGGCTTCTTCAAGCACGGCAAGACCGAATTCTTCCGTGCCCTCAACTACCAGGTGGCGCGGCGCGAGGACACGTTCATCATCGCGCCCGGCGTGCGCGGGATGGTCATGGCGGTGTTCGTGCTGCCCTCATCCCGCACCGTGTTCAAGATCATCAAGGACCGCTTCGATCCCACCAAGGCGATGAGCCGCGAGAACGTGCGCGAGAAGTATCGCCTGGTCAAGCGCCATGACCGCGTGGGGCGCATGGCCGATACCCAGGAGTTCTCGAACTTCATTGCCCGTCAGGACCATTTCGACCCCGAGTGCCTGGCGCACCTGCTGGAGGTGGCCCCCTCCACCGTCTACCTGCGCGGCGACAAGGTGATCATCAAGCACTGCTACACCGAGCGCATGATGACCCCGCTCAACCTCTACCTGGAGCAGTGCGACGAGGTTGAGACAAGGGCGGTGCTCAAGGACTACGGCAATGCGATAAAGCAGATGGCCGCCGCCAACATCTTCCCCGGCGACATGCTGCTCAAGAACTTCGGGGTGACCCGCCACGGCCGGGTGGTCTTCTACGACTACGACGAGGTGTGCTACCTCACCGAGTGCAACTTCCGGCATATCCCGGAGCCGCTCTATCCCGAGCAGGAGCTCGCCGACGAGCCCTGGTACTCGGTGGGGCCCAACGACATCTTCCCCGAGGAGTTCGGCCCCTTCCTGTTCGCCAACGTCAGACTGCGCAAGCTCTTCTATCAACTCCACCCGGAGCTGTTCGATGCCGACTACTGGAAGGGGTTGCAGCAGGCGATCCTCGACGGCCGGGTGATCGACGTCTATCCCTATCGCAACAAGCAGCGCTTCGCCGGTGACGACGACAACGGCCTGGTCCACTAGCCAGGCGCGCCCCCCTGACCATGACCGGCTGAATCCTCGGCGCCTGTCCCGGAAGGGCGCCACCAGGGCGCCGAGCTGCGGCGTCAGGGCCATCACCTCGCGGTAGTGCATCATGCCTCCGTGTCGCCTGGCACCCCGCTCGGCCCGGCGCTGCCGGCACAGCGCGCTATGCTGAAAGCGACCGAGGCGCTTAGCTTCTCTCTCAACCCCAAGGAGAACGCCCATGTTGGACCTCATCTCCCATCCGGTGGAGCATGTCGTGGCGATGAAGGCGGGTGGTGTCGTGACGGCGCAGGAGCTGCAGCACGCCATCGATGCCATCGAGGTCGCCAAGCGAGCCCATCCCAGGGTCAGCCTGGTGGTCGAGATCGACGCCCTTCGCTGGCTGACCCTGACTGCCTTGCTGAAGGATATCGGCTATGGTCTGACCCAGCTCGGCGATCTCGAGCACTACCACCGGGCCGCCGTGGTCACCGACCAGGCGTGGGTCAAGCATCTCGCCCACCTGGAAGAGCGGCTGTTCAAGGCCCTGGAGATCCGCACCTTTCCCAAGCGCGATCACGCCGCGGCCATGGCCTGGGCCAGTCAATTACCCAAGGGGGACCACGAGAACCCCGAAGAGGATGGCTATCACGGGGCCTGACCGGGCCTGCCAGCTCGCCAACCGCGGCTGCGTCTTACCGCTGAGGTGACACCGGCTTTCCACCAACGTTATCCACACCCCATCCGATGGAGAGCCAACGTCTATTGAGCTAGGAGCCTGTCGGATTTGACCGATCGTAACGAGAGATTTGGATTTCGAGACAAGTTTATCGATCTGATGAGGCGAATAGCTCGCTATTTAACGAATCAGATCGAATAAAATTGGCCGGAAGACCGGATCTCGCAGTAGATCAGCGTTAAGTCCGACAGGCTCCTAGGGTGGGGAGGATTGCCGCCGGCAAACAGGGACGAAAGAGCAGGGTGAATGGGGGTGTGACGGTGTATGACGGTGTATAGAGAAGAGTGTGCCAGCGGCGGATGTCGACCCGAAGCATCGAAACACACCCCCGCACCGGAAAGGGCCCCTTGTGGGAGCGCTGCTTGCAGCGCGAAGGAATGGCCGTTTTCGACCCAAAGCGGCCATTCCGGAAAATGCAGCAGGAGCGCGAATTTTGGATATGTAGCCTAATTTTAGTTAAAGGTGTGGAGAATCAAGAGCTTGCAAGCGTTTTTGCAAGCAGCATTTTTCAATAAAACGTGCCGGCATGTTCATCCAATCATAGAACGTGCCGCCTAATACCTGTTGAACTAAACCGCTTCGCGGTTAAAGTGGACCCCACGGTCAAGACAGAATTTGCCTGAGTTTAAGCTAATACCTCGGCCATGTTCGCAGCTGCACAGCGCTGCCCTGTTTCTTCGTTCTGCGATGTCGCCCTTCGGCCACTGAAATGATCGGGTATGGATGCCCCGCCACCCAAGCCGCTCAGGTAGACCTCGTCGGGTGTCCGGTACCCCAGGGACTGGTGGGGCCGCTCCGCGTTGTAGAACGGAAAGTACTCCGTCAGCCCGACGGTCAGCTCGCCGACCGA